>JAKOQD010000147.1 GCA_029778515.1 Actinomycetes bacterium | reverse complement strand
GGACGGTCCGCCGCGGGTCTCGCTGCCCGGCGAGATCCTGATGCACACGCCAGACGCGTTCTACGACTTCGAGGCCAAGTACCTGCCCGAGGAGCAGGTCACCCTGCAGGTGCCGGCCGATCTGCCCGATGACCTGCGGACGGCCGTGCAGGAACTTGCGGCACGCACCTTCTCCGCGATGGACTCCGAAGGGCTCGCCCGGGTCGACCTGTTCGTGGACGGGTCCGGCAAGCCGTTCGTGAACGAGCTGAACACCATGCCCGGGTTCACCAGGCACTCGATGTTCCCCATGATGTGGGCTGCGACCGGCGTGGAGTACCCGGAACTGATCGCCACCTTGGTGGAGTTGGCGCTGAGGCGTCCGCTGGGCCTGCGATGACCATCGGCGGGCTCGGCGAGTTCGCTCTGATTGAGCAACTCACGTCCGGGCTGACCGCGTCCGGCGCGGTGCGGCTGGGCGTCGGAGATGACTGCGCGGTGCTGCGCCTGGCCGGTGACCTGGCCGTTTCGACCGACACCATGGTCGAGCACGTGCATTTCCGGCGTGACTGGTCCAGCGCCCACGACGTCGGCCGGAAGGCGGTCGCGGCGTGTGTTGCGGACGCGGAGGCGATGGGCGCGGTTCCGTTGGGTGTCGTGATCAGCCTCGCCGCGCCGGCCGAACTGCCGGTGGAGTGGGCCGCCGAGTTCAGCGCCGGAGTACAGGCGGAATGTGCCAACGCAGGTGCCCAGCTGGTCGGCGGCGACACCACTTCGGCCCCACTGATCGTGATCACCGCAACCGTGCTGGCCGACCTTGGCGGACTGCCGCCGGTGACCCGGGCTGGCGCACGGCCCGGTCAGGTGGTGGCGGTGGCTGGGCGGATGGGCTGGGCCGCGGCTGGCCTCGCCGTGCTGGCCCGGGGCTTCCGCTCGCCACGGGCGGTCGTGGTGGCCCATCGGGTGCCCGAGCCCCCGTACGGGCAGGGGCGGGTCGCCGCCGAGGCGGGTGCGTCCGCGATGATCGACGTCTCGGACGGGCTGCTGGCCGACCTCGGTCACGTCGCCCGCGCGTCGGGGGTCACGATCGAGCTGGACACCTCGACCCTGGAGATCAGCGAACCCCAACAGGCCGTGGCCGCCGCGATCGGCGGTGGCGACCCGCTGGTCTTCCAGCTCACCGGCGGCGACGACCACGCCCTGGCTGCAATCTTCGAAGCCGGTTCGGTGCCCACGGACTGGCGCGTGATCGGACGCGTCCGCGAAGGCGACCCGCAGGTGCTCGTTGATGGCAGGACCTGGGCAGGGCCGACCAGGGGCTGGCAGCATTTCGCGCCGCTCCCTTAGCCCAGGACGCAGCTGCGTCAGCCAACCATTTCGGGGGCTACCGCCCGGACATTGTCCGAGCGCCCAACAATCATGCGGTAACGTTTCAATCGGTTCCGTCGAACGCCGTCCGCATCTGCCCGCGGCGCCGGACCAAGCCAATGGACCACCGTCCAGACCTCCCTTCGGCAATACCCGCGAAAGCCCGCTGCATGACCAAAGACCTGACCGTCGGACCACCCACCCGGATGATCCTTTGGTTCACCCTGCCCCTGCTCGTCGGCAACCTCTTCCAGCAGCTCTATGCCGTCGTCGATGCGATCGTCGTCGGCCGCCTGCTCGGGGTCGAAGCGCTGGCGTCGGTCGGCGCGTCCGGAAGCCTGCACTTCCTGCTCTTCGGCTTCGCCATCGGCACCGCCTCCGGCCTGGCGATCCCGATCGCCCGCGCGTTCGGCGCTGGTGACCTCGCCGGGATGCGCCGGGCCGTGACCACCGGCGTGGTGATCAGCGGGCTGGTCACCGTGGTCATCTCGCTGGTCGGAGTGTTCGCGTCCAGGACGCTGCTCACCTTGATGGGCACCCCGCCTGAACTGCTCGACGATGCGGTCAGCTTCCTCACCGTGTTCTTCAGCGGCACCGTGGCGACGGTCGCCTTCAACTATCTCGCCGCGGTCGTCCGCGCGCTGGGGGACAGCCGCACCCCGCTCTATTTCCTGATCCTGGCCTGCCTGCTCAACGTGGGCCTGGTGGTGCTCTTCATCGGTGGACTCCACTTCGGGGTGGGTGGCGCGGCCGCCGCGACCGTGCTCGCCCAGCTCGTCTCGGTAGTGCTCTGCCTGGTGTTGATCGTCCGCAGGATGCCGGTCCTGCGGCTGCACGCGGACGACTGGCGGCTCTCGCGCAGCCAACTGGCCGAGTCGTCGCGGCTCGGCTTGACCATGGGCTTCCAGATGTCGGTGATCGCGGTCGGCGCGGTGATCCTCCAATCCGGCATCAACGGCCTCGGCGCAACGGCGGTGGCCGCCTTCACCGCAGCCATGCGGGTGGACCAGGTCGCAGTCGCCCCGCTGGCTTCGTTCGGGGTTGCCATCGCTACCTACGTCGCCCAGAACCGGGGTGGACGCGAGTGGCACCGAATCCGGGTGGGCGTGTTCCGCACAGGTCTGGTCGCCGTGGGCGTGTCGTTGCTGCTCGGCGTCGTGATCATCAGCTTCGGTACCGCGATCGTCGGGCTCTTCGTCGGTGACAGCGCCCCCGAGGTGGTAGCGATGGCGCACCGTTACCTGGTCATCAACGCCGGGCTGTACGCGATCCTCGCAGTGCTGTTCGTGCTGCGGAATGCGCTGCAGGGCATGGGTTCGGCCACCGTGCCGACCGTGGCCGGCTTCATGGAACTCCTCCTGCGCAGCCTCGCTGGTCTGGTGCTGGTCGCCGAGTTCGGCTTCCTCGGCGCCTGCCTCGCCGCTCCGCTGGCATGGATCGGTGCGCTGGTGCCGCTGGCGGTGGCATGGCTGATCGAGCGGCGCAGGCTGATCGACCGTGAGGCCGGAATCGCTCCGGCGCGCGAACCGATCCCGGATTGGCCGGAACTGGACGACGTGCTCACGCCCGCCGGCGCACTGGCCGCTGACTGAGGGCGCCGTGGTTCCGACGGCGTGGGAACTCGTCGTCCGGGCACCGATGACCTAGCCTTCGACCATGGCGACCCGCGCGTCTTCCCCTTCGCGGAGCCGCAGCAGCGCGACCTCGCGCCCAAGCGCCTCTAGCCGGAGCAACGGAAGTAGATCCAGCAGCACCCGCAAACCGGCGAGCAAGCAGCCGCAGCCGTCCGGCTTCGTCCGGTTCATGTCCGGCCTCGGCCGGGGCATCGCTGCGGGCTGGCGCGGACTGGCGACAATGTTCGGCAGTGCCGCCCGCGGCATCGGACCGAAGGTGGTGCTCGAACCCGACCAGCGGCACGACGGCACCGCGCTGTTCCTGCTGCTCACCGGACTCCTGGTCGCCGCGGAGTTCTGGGTCGGGCTGCCCGCCGTCCTCGGCGACTGGGTGCACGCCGGCACGACCACGCTGGTGGGAACGTTTGCCTACGCGGTCCCGGTGCTCTGCTGGGCGGTCGCCTGGCGCACCTGGCGGCACCCCGAGCGCCACGGAACGGCCGGACGTCAGGCTGTCGGCTGGACAGCAGGCCTGTTCGGAATCCTCGGTCTGGTCCACATCGCCAAAGGGCTGCCCCGCGGATCGCAGCCTGCGCTGGTGCGGGAAGCCGGCGGTTTCCTCGGGTTCATCTCGTCCTCGCTGACCGTCGATCTACTCACGGTCTGGCTCGCGGTTCCGCTCCTGGTCATTGTCACCACGTTCGGCGTCCTGGTCGTGCTCGGCGTCCCGATGAGCGAGTTGAAGAGCCGGTTCAACGCGGCGCGCGAGCGCCTGAAGCGTCCCGAGCGGCCCGAAATCGCCTACGGTGCCGCCCACCGTGCCTTCGACACCCCGCTGGTGGACGAGCCGGAACTCGATGACGATGAGGTGCTGACCGAGCCGATCAGCGTGTCCGCGGCCGCACCCAAGCCGAGACTCAAGCCCGTCCAGCCGCCGCTGGAAGCGCCGGTGATCTCGTCGGGGCCGCTGCGCGCCGAGCAACCCCCGATCAGTTCCGACATCGCCTACGTACTGCCGGACGCGGGCCTGCTCAAGGCCGGATCGGTACCGAAGGCACGCACCCAGGCCAGCGACGCCGTGGTGAACAGCCTCACCGAGGTGCTGCGACAGTTCGAGATCGACGCCACGGTCACCGGCTACACCCGTGGCCCTACGGTCACCCGCTACGAGGTCGAACTGGGCCAGGCGGTGAAGGTGGAGAAGGTCACCGCGCTGGGAAAGAACATCGCCTATGCCGTGGCTTCGGCGGATGTGCGCATCCTCTCGCCGATCCCGGGCAAGTCGGCGATCGGCATCGAGATTCCGAACGCCGACAAGGAGATCGTCTCCCTCGGCGACGTGCTGCGCTCCAACCGCGCCCGCAACGACCACCACCCGATGACCGTCGCGCTCGGCAAGGACGTCGAGGGTGGCTACGTGGTGGCGAACATGGCCAAGATGCCGCACCTGCTGGTGGCCGGCGCGACCGGTTCGGGCAAGTCGAGCTTCGTGAACTCGATGATCACCTCGATCATGATGCGCGCCACGCCGGACGAGGTACGCATGCTGCTGGTCGATCCCAAGCGGGTGGAGCTGACCCACTACG
>JAKOQD010000146.1 GCA_029778515.1 Actinomycetes bacterium | reverse complement strand
GTTGACACATTCGGTCTTGTAGAGGCCGATGACTGTTTCGGCCAGCGCGTTGTCGTAGGAGTCTCCGATGCTGCCGATCGAGGCCAGCGCTCCCAGGTCTGCCAGCCGCTCGGCGTAACGCACCGCGGTGTATTGCCGGCCGGCGTCGGAGTGGTGGATCAAGCCGTGCAGGTCATGGCCCTCGCCGTGGCGAATCCATATCGCCATGTCCAGAGCGTCCAGGGGTAGTTCGGTGGGCATCCGTGACGCGGTGCGCCAGCCCACGATCCGCCGGGAGAACACGTCCGTGACAAAGGCTGTGAACACCATCCCGGTCGCCGTCGGCACGTAGGTGAAGTCCACCACCCACAGTTGGTTTGGCCGCTCGGCACAAAACTGCCGGTTCACCCGGTCAGGGGGCCGCTGCGCGGATGCATCAGCGGTGGTGGTGCGGAACGCCTTGCCACGCCGTATCCCTCGTAGACCCGCTTGGCGCATCAGCCGTTCCACCCGCCCCCGGCCGACGCGGACCCCGTCGCGGGCCAGGTAGCGCCAGATCTTGCGCGCCCCGCTGACCCCGCGGCCCTTCTGCCGGTCATAGAACACTCGGATGATCTCCTCGACGAGCTCGGCATCGCGGACCGCCCGTGCCGATGGCTGCCGTGATTTCGCCGCGTAGTAGGTACTCGGGGCGATCCGCCAATACAGGTGCCCAGACAGCACCCGGCAGATCGGCTCGACCCCGAATCGGTCACGGTGGTCGTCGATGAACGCCACTAAGGTCGCTGTCGCGGGTCGAGCTCCCGCGCGAAGAAAGCCGAAGCCGCCAACAGAATCTCGTTAGCCTGCTTCAACTCCCGATTCTCAGCCTCCAAGGCCTTGATTCGGGCAGTATCACCGGTCCTATGCCCGGTGAGCTCCCCGGCATCAATCCGGGCCTGCTTGACCCAGGTCCGCAACGTGTCCGGGACGATCCCTAACTTCTTGCCGATCAGCACGCACGCCTGGTGATAGGACGTGTCCGGCTTTTCGGCCACCGACTCCAACACCAGTCGAACCGCACGCTCTCGCAACTCCCTCGGATACACCTTCTGAGCAGGCATGACACCACCCTTTCGTGGATTCACACCCTCCACCAAACCCGGGGCGCTTCACCTGCCCGCGGTGCTAACGGATACCCGAAATGCTCACCGATCGGCCGTACTGCGGAACACCGTTTCCTTAGCGCGGCAACCTCGGCAACGGCAGCGACAGCATCTTGTGCAAGCCGTCGAGCCGCGCCATCAGCCCGATCCGCTTGGGTGATTGAGCGGGCAGCGTGGCCAGCGCCGCCTCGATGACCTCGATGTCGTCGCGGCCGTCCTCGCCCCGGGCGAAAATCAGCAGGGCCTCGGGATCGCGCGAGGCCAGCGCGGCCCGCCGCACCCGCGCCCGCAAGTCCGAGCGCGCCTCGCTGATCTCGGGGGACTGCGAGTTCGGCAGCAACGGTCCGGCGTACAACCTGGTCGCCGCGCGCGGATCCCCGCGGTCCAGCGCTTCCAGCACCTCATCCGCGTCGGTCAGGACATCTTCGGTGAGGCGATAGGGCCGGCTCTGCAACGCCTGCTCACCGAGGATCTTGCGCAGCCGGGCCATCTCGGCGCGCACCGTCACCAGCGGCACATCATGCTCGTGCAGCATGACCGCGAGCCGCTCGCCGGTCAGGCCTTGCGGGTGCGCACTAAGCAGGTACAACATCTCGGAGTGCCGGGCTGACAGCTTGACCGTCTCCCCGGCTCGGCGAAGTTCCGCCCGATCCCGGCCGAGAACGAGCAGTTGCACCTGTGCCGACGCGGGTTGTTGCGCGGCCAGCCACTGCTCGACCGCCATCGCCGTGGCCCGGACCATCGCAAGGGCCTGTGGGCTTGCAACGTGATCGCGGCCGGTCACATCCAAGACTCCGAGTACCCGGCCCGAGTGGGGATCGTGGATCGGGACGGCTGTGCAACTCCACGGTTGCACCGGGCCCCTAAAGTGCTCCGAGGCGAAGATCTGAACTGGGGCGTCGAGGGTGAGGGCGGTACCCGGGGCGTTCGTGCCCGCGTCGGATTCCGACCAGCTCGCGCCGGGTAAGAAGCCGATGCCCTCGGCCCGGGAGCGCAATCCGGCGTCCCCTTCCACCCACAAGAGCCGGCCTCGATCGTCGCCCACCGCTACGACGTGGCCGCTGCCGGCAACGGGATCGGTCAGCAGCGAACGGATCATCGGTAGTGCACCGCGCAACGGCGTGGCATCGCGCGCGGCTGCCAGCGTGCCCTCATCCCAGATCAGCGGCGGAGTGTCGGCGCCCGGGTCCACGCCCTGACGCACGCTGCGCTGCCAGGAATCGAGCACCAAAGATCGGACCGAGGACACCGCGGAGGTGTCACCGGTCAGGAATCTCTCCTGGGCGATACGCACCGCCCATGCGAGCGAGCCCAGGTCCGGGGCCGCCCAGTGCGAGGGCGGCCGGCCGCGTGGCATGCACCGAGGGTACGACCGATCCGAGCGCCGTGCCGTGGGAATCCTTCGACGTCCGCTCACCGCTAGCCTGACGCGCATGCGCCGCATCGCCGCCCTTGTCCT
>JAKOQD010000145.1 GCA_029778515.1 Actinomycetes bacterium | reverse complement strand
GACGGTGGCGAGTCCTATGCGCTGGCCAAGCGGGGCGGGCTGTTCTCCATCACGATGGAGACGATCGCCAACGACGACCTGCGCACCATCCGGAACATCCCGGTGGCCATGGGCCGCGCCGCGCGCCAGACCCTGAACCGTGACGTGTTCGCCGCGCTGACCACTAACCCGACGATGGGTGACGGGGTCACCCTGTTCCACCCCACCAGCACTTTGCGCGGAGGGGACGGCAGCACGGCCGACAGCGGAAACCAGGGCTCCGCCGCGCTCTCCAGCGCGAGTCTGGCGGCCAGGCGGCTGAACATGCTGAAGCGGGCGACCTTCGGCAACACCATCGGCGGCAACAGGATGGACGCCGGGACGATCATCCCGAAGGTCATCATCGTGCCGCCGGACCTGGAAGAGACGGCCTGGCGGCTGGCCAACAGCCCGGTGATGGTGCAGACCACGAACTTCGACGCGACCGAGCCGAACTTCCACCGGCTGGGCGCCTACAACGTGCTGGTTGTGCCGTTCTGGACGGATCCGAACGACTGGTATCTGTGCGCGGACCCGGCCGGGGCGCCGACGCTGGAGGTGGGCTTCTTCCAGGGGCGCCAGCAGCCGGAGCTGTTCACGAAAGACGAGTTCGAGGTGGACGCACTGACCTACAAGATCCGCTTCATCTACGGCATCGCCGTGGAGGAGCCTCTGAGCTGGGACCGCAGCGTGGTCAGCTAAGCGTGACTGACGGGGGCGGCCAGCCGGTCCGCCCCCGGGGGAGACTTTGATGGGTTCGTCAAGTTCCGCTACGTCTAACGAGATCCGCGTGGTTCGGGCCGGCAACCCGGACGCGCTGGAGCAGCGCCTTGTGTTCCACCGGGCCGATGGCTTCCAGGTGATCGAGACCGTGCGCGACGAGGAGGGCGTCTATGTGTCGAAGCTCGAGAAGATCGAGGCGCGGCCGGAAGTAAAGCCGGCCGAGGCGACAGCCGAGGCCGAGCAGCCGCCTGCCGCCAGGCGGCGCAAGAAGGAGTAGGAGCGGGCCGGGTTCTGTCCCGGCCCGCATCGTCCCATGCGTGGCAGCGTCTGGTGGGAACGTGAGCTGAGCCGGATCGAGCGCGAGATGGAGGCGCTGTCGGCGCGCCATCTGCGCTCGGTCAAGCGCGAGCTGGAGCAGGCCCGTGCGCTTGTGTTGCGGGAGCTCCTGGCAGCCCGTGGTGAATGGACTCGCGGGCGGCTGGAAAACGTGCTGCG
>JAKOQD010000144.1 GCA_029778515.1 Actinomycetes bacterium | reverse complement strand
GTCAGGGCACAGGGCACGGTGGTGAGACCGTGCCCTGTTCTGGGTTCAAATCGTGCTGGGGATCACCAGCGGTAATGGGCGAAGGCGCGGTTGGCCTCGGCCATCTTGTGGGTGTCCTCGCGACGCTTCACCGAAGCGCCGAGGCCGTTGGACGCGTCCAGCAGTTCGTTCATCAACCGTTCGGTCATGGTCTTCTCGCGACGCTGCCGGGAGAAGCTCACCAGCCAGCGCAGCGCCAAGGTGTTCGCGCGGCCGGGCTTGACCTCGACCGGCACCTGGTAGGTGGCGCCACCCACGCGGCGGCTCTTCACCTCGAGCGCGGGCCGGATGTTGTCCAGAGCCTTCTTCAGGGTCTGCACTGGATCGACACCGGTCTTGGTGCGGGTGCCCTCCAGGGCGTCGTAGACGATGCTCTGCGCGGTGGTCTTCTTGCCGTCCAGCAGAATCTTGCTGACCAGCTGCGAAACCAGCGGCGAGCCGTAGACCGGATCGACGACGACCGGACGCTTCGGGGCGGGACCCTTGCGAGGCATTACTTCTCCTTCTTCGCGCCGTAACGGCTGCGGGCCTGCTTGCGGTTCTTGACACCCTGGGTGTCCAGCGAGCCGCGGATGATCTTGTAGCGGACGCCCGGGAGGTCCTTCACTCGACCGCCGCGGACCAGCACCATCGAGTGCTCCTGCAGGTTGTGGCCAACGCCCGGAATGTAAGCAGTGACCTCGACGCCCGAGGAGAGCCGGACGCGAGCGACCTTGCGCAGCGCGGAGTTCGGCTTCTTGGGGGTGGTGGTGTACACCCGGGTGCAGACGCCGCGACGCTGGGGCGAACCCTTCAGCGCAGGGGTCTTGTTCTTGCTGACCTTGTCAGTGCGGCCCTTGCGGACCAACTGCTGGATAGTGGGCACCGGCTGGTATCTCTTTCCGTTACTTGTGTGTGTGGCGCGCGCCGAGCGCCACCGGTCGATCCCTGAACTAGGTCAAAGGGTCCGGGCCGGACGCGGCGCACGCACGCATGGTTCGGTCACCCGAACACAGCGCTCAAGGCTACTTGATCGTTGCGGGGGCGGTCAAAACGCGGGGCTCTGGGCCGGTTCGCCCAGTTCCTCGATGAGACCCACCCTGCGGGCATGCCGACCACCCTCGAACTCGGCGGCCAGCCATTCGCGGACGATCATCCGGGCGAGACCGGTGCCGACCACGCGGGCGCCGAGCGCAAGCACGTTGGCATCGTTGTGCTGCCGGGAGAGCACCGCGGTGTAGGGCTCAGAGCAGACCACCGCGCGCACGCCGCGCACCTTGTTCGCTGCCAGCGAGATGCCCACCCCGGTGCCACAGACCAACAGGCCGCGGTCGTACTCTCCGGCGGCTATCAGGCGTCCGACCTTCGCGCCGTTGATCGGGTAGTCCAGCGACTCCCCCGGCGCGGGTCCGAGGTCGGTGACCTCGTGACCGAGCGAGCGCGCCTCGTCGGCGATCTCCTGCCGAAGGTCCACTCCGGCGTGATCGGAAGCGACCACGATTCGCATGTCTGCCGTCCTTTGCCTTGGTTCAGTCCTACCCAGCGCGAACCCCGCGCGGACGTCGAACGGCAGCCGCGCGGGGTTCGAGAAAAGCTAGGCGCGACGTCGAGCGCCGCTGGTGACCAGAATAGTCACTCCGCCCGCGACGACGAGACCGCCGAGGATCGCCAGACCGGGCAGCAGTTCGTCGTTCTGCCCCGCGAACCCGACGGTGAGCGCCTCGACGAAACTGTCCGCGACCGGAGCAAGGACCTGGACCGGCACCCGAACGAGCTCGTTGCCCTGGTAGGCGACTACGACATTGTGCTCACCGTCCGGCAGGTCCGTCGGTAGCGCGACGGTCGCCGCGAAAGCTCCCACCTGGTCGGTGGCGACCGCGGCCAGCCTGGTCGGCACCGAGTTGATCGAAATCTCCAGGTCGGCTATGCCGGCGGCGAAGCCAG
>JAKOQD010000143.1 GCA_029778515.1 Actinomycetes bacterium | reverse complement strand
GCGCTGCAGCTCGCTGACAAGGGGTGGCAGGGCGCCTGCCGCGAGAACCGTTCGCTGGCGCTCGGGCTGAACACCCACGCCGGTCAGATCGTCTACCCGGCGGTGGCCGAGGCATGCCAGCTGCCGTTCACGCCGCTCGACGACCTGCTCTAGGAGCCTGCCGGAAACCGCTCGGGCATCGAAATGCGGGCGATGGCGCGCCAGAAGGCGCTTGAAACCCGCATTTCGATGGCGGCGTCAGCCGGCGCCCATCAGTGCCAGCAGCACACCACCGGCGACCACGCTGGCGATCTGGCCGGCAGCGTTGGCGCCCATGGCGTGCATGAGCACGAAGTTGGAGAAGTCCTCGCGACTGGCCTCCTTCTGCACTACCCGGGCAGCCATCGGGAAGGCGCTGATACCCGCCGCCCCGATCAGCGGGTTGAACTTGCCGCCGGAGAACACGTTCATCAGCTTGCCGAACAGCACTCCGGTAGCGGTGTCCAGGAAGAAGGCGATCAGCCCCAACCCGAGGATCGCCAGCGTCCCGACCTGCAGGAAAGCCTCACCCTGCATCGTGGCGCCGATCGCCAGGCCGAGGAACAGCGTCACCACGTTGGCCAACTCGTTCGCGGACGCGTGGGTGAGCCGCTCCACCACCTTCGACTCGCGCATCAGGTTGCCCAGCATCAAGCAGCCGATCAGCGGCGTCGCGAACGGCACCACGATCCCCACCGCCACGGTCACCACGATCGGGAACAGCACCCGCGTCCGCTGGCTGATCTCGCGTTGGGTGTACGGCATGCGGATCGACCGCTCGGCCTTGGTGGTGAGCAGCCGCATCACCGGAGGCATGATCAACGGCACCAGCGCCATGTAGCTGTAGGCGGCCACCGTGATCGGGCCGAGCAGTTCGGGCGCGAGGCGTCCACTGACGTAGATGGACGTGGGCCCATCGATCGCCCCGATGATGCCGATGGACGCGGCCTGGTTGCGGTCGAAACCCAGCAGCAGCGCGAGGATCACGGTCAGGAAGATGCCGAACTGCCCGGCCGCCCCCAACAGCACCATCTTGGGGTTCTCCAGCAGCGGCCCGAAGTCGGTGAGCGCCCCGATGCCGATGAAGATGAACAGCGGGAACAGCTCGTTGCCCACCCCGATGTCGTAGAGGATCGTGAGCAGGCCGCCGTCCGCGACCAGCGGTGACAGGGGTAGATTGGCGAGGATCGCGCCCGCGCCGAACGGCAGCAACAGCAGCGGCTCGTACTCCCTCGAGATGGCCAGGAAGATCAGCAGCCCGCCGATCGCCATCATCACCAGCGACTGCCAGGTGACGCTGGTGATGCCGGCCAGCAACTGGTCGATCGTGTCCTGGCTCATCGGCTCAGGCCTCGAACTCGACCAGCACGTCGCCGTGTTTCACCTGGTCACCCGCGGCCACCGCGACCCTGGCCACCGTGCCGTCCCGCTGCGCCTTCAGCTCGTTCTTCATCTTCATCGCCTCCAGCACGAGCACGGTCTGCCCGCGCCGCACGGCCGCCCCGGGCGTGACTTCGACGCTCAGGATGACCCCGGGCATCGGTGCGGCGACGGTGTTGCCGGCCACCGCAGACCGGGCCGGAAGCGGACGCGATGGCGCGGCCGACTCGACCGGCCGCACCTGCGAATGGTGCGCTGGGACGGCCACCCTGGACGCGCCGATCTCCAGTTGCGGGGCGATCACGGCCTGGGCGAGGTCCTGGTGGTCGGTGAGGATCACGTCCACCAGCCGACCGTCCTCCAGGTGCACGGTGAAGGTGTCGGCAGCCAGTTCCTCGACATCGAGCACGTGCTCGGTGTCGTTGATCCGTACGGTGTAGCGACGCATGCGTCCTCACTTCCAGGGTTGGTTCTGGTAGCCGCGGCCGACCGCAACCCAGCGGCTGGCGAACAACTGGCTGCCGGGAGCCACCCGGCGCATGGCCGGGGCGGCCTGGCTGCGCCGCACCCGGGCGTGGGTGACCACAGCTACCGTGATCGCGGCGACCAACTCCGGGGTGAGGCCGTCGGCCGCCGTCTGATCGGCGGTGGGTTCGGTTCCCACGTCCGGCTCGGGCGCTATCCGCGTCCGCACGGAGGTCGACCGATCCAGCCGGCCGATCAGCTTGAGCACCAGCATCAGCACCAGCAGGACGCCGAAGACCGTCCCCATGCCGACTGCGGCCAGGTAGAGGCCGAACCCGATCTCGCCCATGTCGTCCACCTAGACCGGGAAGAGCCCGTGCTTCTTGGGCACGTTCGTGTGCACCTTGGTGCGCAGCACCTCCAGTGCCCGGATCAGCCGCAGGCGGGTCTCCCGGGGCTCGATCACCTCATCTATCTGGCCGACGTCGGCGGCGTGGTAGGGGTTGAAAAGGCGCTCCTTGTACTCGCGGATGAACTCATCCTCGGCCTTCGCCGGGTCTTCTGCCGCTGCGATCGCCTTGCTGTGCAGCAGTCGGGCGGCCCCTTCGGCACCCATCACCGCGATCTGCGCACTCGGCCACGCGAAGGCGATGTCGTTGCCCATCTGCTTGGAGCTCATCGCCACGTAGGAGCCGCCGATCGCCTTCCGGGTGATCACCGACAGCTTCGGGACGGTGGCCTGGGCGAACGCGTAGATGATCTTGGCCCCGTGCCGGATCACCCCGTTGTGCTCCTGGTCGACGCCGGGAAGGTAGCCAGGGCAGTCGACGAAGGTGACCAGCGGGATGTTGAACATGTCGCAGATGCGGACGAAGCGCGCGATCTTGTCCGAGGAATCCAGGTCGAGCGAGCCCGACAGCACCGCCGGCTGGTTGGCCACCACACCGACGGAGTTCCCGTCCAAACGGGCGAATGCGGTGATCGCGTTGGGCGCGAACTGCTCGTGGTTCTCCAGGATGCTGCCGGCATCGAAAACGAGCTCCAGGATGTCGCGCATGTCGTAGGGCAGGGTGTCGTCGGTGGGCATGATCGTGTTCAGCGACTCGTCCATGCGTGCCGGATCGTCGTACGGGGTGAGCGCGGGCGGGTCCTCGGTGTTGTTCTGCGGCAGGTAGCCGAGCAACAGCTTGGCCAGTCCGATCGCGGCCTGGTCGGTCTCTGCGGAGAACTGGGAGACCCCGCTGCGGGCGTTGTGCACCCAGGCACCGCCCAGGTCCTCGGCGGTGACCTCCTCACCGGTGACGGCCTTGATGATGCCCGGCCCGGTGAGGAACATGTTCGAGGTGTGCTCGACCATGATCGTGAAGTCGGTGAGCGCAGGTGAATAGACCGCGCCCCCGGCGCACGGCCCCATGACCAGCGAGAGCTGGGGCACCACCCCGGACGCCGCCACGTTCCGGTAGAACACCTCGCCGTAGGCGGCAAGGCTCTTCACACCCTCCTGGACGCGGGCGCCACCGGAGTCGTTCAGACCGATCAGCGGAATGCCGGCATCGATGGCGAGGTCCATCATCCGGCAGATCTTCTGCGACTGGACCTCAGAGAACGAACCGCCCAGCACGGTGAAGTCCTGGGCGTAGACCGCCACCCGGCGTCCGTTCACCTTGCCGAAGCCGGTAATCACGCCGTCGCCGGGGAAACGCAGCTTGTCCATGCCGAACTCGGACGACTGGTGGGTGGCCAGCGCTCCCAGCTCCTGGAAGGAGCCCTCGTCCAACAGAATGGCCAGCCGCTCACGAGCGGTCAGCTTCCCGCGGGCGTGCTGGGCCTCGACCCGTTCCTGACCGCCACCGGCCAGTGCCGATTGCCGCTTGCGTCGAAGTTGCTCGAGTTGGTCGCCCATCGCCTGCTCACCCGTCCTGGCATCCGGATCCGCTTGTCTGCGACCCTACGCCAGGTACCTCGCAGCGGGGTCAGGACGGGAAAACCGGCGGTGTCGCAATCTCGCTGCTGTGTGAGGATTCCCCACTCGGATCGATGCGGGAAGCGGCTTCGGCTTCGAGTTCGCGACATGACCCTGACGACCCTCGATGCGACAGTTGACGTTTCAATGGCGTAAGATCGCTACCAGCGACTCGGCTACCAGTCTTGCCTCGAGTCGCCCGGTGATGCGGATTACTGAGTCCGCTGGCCGCGCCGCACCGTCCACGGGACGGACCCAGCCGAGCGCGCCAGGCAAGACACCGATTCGGACGGATTTTTCGTGCCCCTTGATTTCGCACGCCTTGGCGTGCCCACCAACCTGGTGACCGTGCTCGCACAGCGGGACATCACCATCCCTACCCCGATTCAGGCCGCCACGCTGCCCGATTCGCTGGCCGGCCGGGACGTGCTCGGCCGTGGCCGCACCGGCTCAGGCAAGACCTACGCGTTCCTGCTGCCGCTGGTCGCCCGACTGACGGCCAAGCCCAAGCGGGCGGCCGCTCGCCGTCCCCGCGCCCTCGTGCTGGCGCCCACCCGTGAGCTGGCCACCCAGATCGCCGAGTCGCTCGAACCGCTCGCGTCCGCCACCGGCCTGACCACTCGGACGGTGTTCGGCGGAGTCGGCCAGAACCCGCAGGTGCGCGCGCTCGAACGTGGCGTGGACGTACTGATCGCCTGCCCCGGACGCCTGCTCGACCTGATGGATCAGGGTCACGTGATCCTCGATGCCATCGAGATCACCGTGATCGACGAAGCCGACCACATGGCCGACATGGGCTTCCTGCCGATGGTGCGCCGAGTCCTCGACAAGACGCCGGGGCAAGGACAGCGGATGCTGTTCTCGGCCACGCTCGACGCGGGTGTCGATGTGCTCGTGAAGCGCTTCCTGCACTCCCCCGTCGTGCACGAGGCGGACTCGTCCGCCCCGGTCGGCGAGATGGAGCATCACCTGCTCGGGGTGAGCGCGGCCGAGCGCGGCGACGTGCTGGCCGAACTCGCTGCGGCCCCCGGGCGGACCATCCTGTTCACCCGCACCAAGCACGGCGCGAAGAAGCTCACCAAGCAGCTGATCGGACGCGGCATTCCGGCGGTGGAACTGCACGGCAACCTCAACCAGAACGCCCGCACCCGCAACCTGGACGCGTTCCACCATGGCTTGGTGGAGACGCTGGTGGCGACCGACATCGCCGCGCGCGGCATCCATGTGGATGATGTCGCACTGGTCGTACATGCCGATCCGCCGGCCGAGCACAAGGCGTACCTGCACCGCTCCGGACGCACCGCGCGGGCCGGCCAGTCGGGCACCGTGATCACCCTGGTCACGCCCGACCAGCGCCACGAAGTGGCGGCACTGATGCGCGCGGCCAAGATCAAGCCGACGACGACGGCCGTGAACCCGGGCGACGCCACCTTGGCCAGCCTCGCCCCGGGCGAGCGGACGTACCTGCCGGCGGCTGAGGCGATGGCGTTGGCCAACCCGAACGCCCAACCGGCCGACCAACGGCAGCAGCCGGCTGAACGCCGCGGCTCGGCCGGCGGCCGATCCTCGGGTCGACGTGGCGACTCCGGTGGTCGTTCGACTGCTCGTCAGGGTGATTCCGGACGCAACCGCTCCGAGCGGACGCGTCCGGAGGCCAAGCAGGGTGCTGGGTCCGGCCAGGGCACCGCGAGGCGGAACGGCTCTCGGCCGGCGAGCAGCGGTGCAAACGGCGGCGCGGCTGCCTTCTCTGCGTCCTCGGGTCGCGGGCGACGCCGCTGAGCCAAGGCCGGATCACCGAGGACGCTGGCACGGGATAAGCACAACTTCGCGGCGATCAACGTCCGCGCTGGGTGAAGGATGGCCGCAGGAGGTGGCCATGTCTGAACTCCGGGATGCACTGGAAGCCGCCCATCGCATCGCGCTGGACTGGCTAAACTCCCTGCCTGAGCGACGAGTGCCGCCAAGCGCGGGGGTGGATCAGGTGGCGGCTGCCCTGGGCGATTTACCGGATGGCCCCCAACCATCGCCCGCTGTGGTCGAGCAACTGGCGCACGCCGTCGGGCCAGGGCTGACCGCGATGCCGTCCCCGCGCTGGTTCGGAATGGTGATCGGCGGCACCCATCCGGCTGGGCTCGCCGCGGACTGGCTGACTTCGGCGTGGGATCAGAACAGCGCGCTGCGCGCGGTCACTCCCGGGACGATCGCGGTCGAGGAGGTGGTCGACCGTTGGCTGCTGGACCTGCTCGGCCTGCCCGAGGATGCGGGTGTCGGCCTGGTCACCGGAGCGACCATGTCGAACTGGACCTGCCTGGTCACCGCCCGCGACACCGTGCTCCGGCGAGCGGGATGGGACGTCACCGAACACGGCTTGGCGGGATCGCCCGGCGTCCGGGTGCTGGTCGGAGCCGAACGTCACGACTCCATCGACTCCGCACTCCGCTACGCCGGCATGGGCCGGCCGGAGCCGGTCGGAGTGGACGCCCAGGGGCGGATCGACACGGCCGCGCTAGTGGCCGCCCTCAAGCAGCGACCGGGCCGTCCGACCGTCGTGGCGCTGCAGGCCGGCAACCTGCATTCGGGAGCTTTCGACGACTTCCCGGCAGCAATCGAAGCGGCGCACGCCGCCGGGGCGTGGGTACACATCGATGGGGCCTTCGGGCTGTTCGCGGCCGCGTCCGCACGGTATCGGCACCTCGTGGCCGGATTCGCGGAGGCGGACTCCTGGACCACCGACGCGCACAAGACACTGAACGTGCCCTACGACTGCGGAATCGCGATCGTGCGCGACGACGCAGCCATGCGCGCAGCGATGGGCATGCACGGCTCGTACCTGATCCAGGACGCTGCCGGCGACCCGTTCGACCGCGTACCGGAGATGTCGAGGCGAGCGCGGGCGACCCCGCTCTGGGCGGTGCTGGCGGCGCTCGGCCGAAGCGGTGTCGCGGAGCTGGTCGAGCGCTACTGCCGACATGCCCAGCGCTTCGCCGAGGGCATCGCGGCGATTCCGGGCGCGGAGGTGCTGAACGACGTGGTGTTCACCCAGGTCTGCGCCAGCTTCGGCAGCGACGAGCACACCAACGAGATCGTGCGTCGCATGCTCGCCGACGGGACCGCCTGGACCTCAGGTTCGAAGTGGCATGACCGCGCTGTCCTACGCGTGGCCGTGTGCAACTGGTCGACCACGGACGTGGACGTCGACGCGACCCTGGCCGCGCTGCACCAAGCAGCCACCTAGGTCGCGGACACCAACAGTCCCTGAGGAGCCATGCGAGGAACGAGCCGGACCCAACAAATGGCACCTGAGAAGCCATACAAGGAACGGGCCGGCCCCAGCAACGGTCCCTGAGGAGCCATGCGAGGAACGAGCATGGCGTCACGAAGGGCCGCCGCCTGTGATCTATAACCTTCTAGAAACCCAGCCAGGTCAGGCTCGACCACCCGAAGTGCTGAGCCCAACAGGGAACCGCTGATCGATGCCGACCAACGCTGGCTGAGCTTGACGAAGCACGTAGCCGGGAGCGAATGGACGACCCAACGCCCGGCTCAGGGATCGTTGATCAGTGCTTCCCGGTCTAGGACAGGCCACGTTCAGCTGCGGAACCGGTGGTGTTGCTTCCAAACCCGCTCGGCCTGATTGGGCCGCAATGGTGCGGCGAACTCGGACAGGCCGCGGTCGTCCAGCCGGATGAGCCACTGGGATTCAATCGGCAGGTTGGGGTTGGGTTCCACTGTGTGGTGATGGAAGGTGCACAACAGCACCCCGCTGTCCAGGCTGGTCTCGCCCCCAGCCCACCAGGGCTTGCGGTGGTGGGCTTCGCACTCGGACGGCGGCCGGTCGCAACCGGGGAACGTGCAGCCCCGATCACGCAGGATCAGCAGGTGGCGCAGTTCCTTGGTGAACAACCGCTTCGAGCGGCCCACATCCAGTGGCTTGCTCTTCGAGCCGAGGACGGCGGGCAGGATGTGCGCGTCACAGGCGATCCGCCGAGCCTCTTGAGCAGTGATCCTGCAATCAGCGTCCAGCAGCGTGGCGGTGCCCAGCTTGCCCCGAAGGGTGTCGAAGTCGATGGTCACGATGACGCGCGGCCGATCCGCCCCATGGTCAGGGGCGATGCCGCAGGAGGCGTAGTGCTCGACTAGCCCGCACAACGCGTCCGCGTTAGCTTGGGAGCCGGTGATCTGGCCACCGGCAAGCAGCACGCTGGACCGGTGCGGCTTGGCGACAGCCCTGACCACGTTGATCAACTGCTGGCCAGGGACGGACGGGAGCTTTCCGTGGAAGGTCCACGAACCGTCCGGGTTTTGCCGCCAAGTGAAGTACCGATCCCTACGCTGCTCCGCGTCCAGCCGCTCCACCGAGCGACGATCCGCATCTTCGGCCACTTCAGGCGCCACGACTTCGATCGCCCGATTGACCAGCCGGGCCAAGCCGGCCGGACCGAAGTCGGCAGCGAACCTGACCAATTGGCCCGCGACCAGCTGGCGCCGGGAATCGTCCAGATCTTCGGGCAACCGGCGCAAACCGTTGACGATCGCCTTGGCCTGCTCAACTGATACCTGGCCACGTTCGAGAGCTCGGCCCACGCTTGGCGATTGGGCCAGCGCGACCGCGAACTGCACTTCTTCACGTGCGGACCGGGCCGAGTGCGTGTTGTGGTCGACCAGCCAGCCGGCGGTAGGCAGCGAAGCCTGATGGACCGTAGATTCACGGCGCTCCGCCTCAGCCAGCAGCGCAAGCTGGCGCGCGGCGACCGCATCAGAGCGCTGCTGGACCCGCTTCAGCTCGGCCAGCAACTCACGCTCGGTGTACTGCCACAACGGCAGCTCCGGGGGCGGATCTGCTACCAGAGCGGTTGCTATGTAGGCGTCGAGCAGTGCGCTGAGATCTTCGTCTACAGTGCTCGCCATAAGTTCTATTCTATGCTCACTGTAGTATTTTCACAAGCTTTTTTGTGATTTGCTACTTACCGATTACGAGATGGCGGCGGCCCTTCGTGACGCGCTCGCTCGTGCCTCGCGAACGCTCCTCAGGGACCGATTCCAGGGAGAGCACCCAACACCCCGAGCGCAACTTGACCACCCGAACGCGACAAGCTCGAACAACACAAGCGGCAAAACGGTGACAGCGCCCCTTCGTGACGCGCTCGTTCGTTCCTCACGAACGCTCCTCAGGGACCGAGTACTTGGCGGATGCTCAGGCGACGGCGGCTAGCGCGAAGGGCAGGACTGAAGTGGCTCCGGCTTGGCGCAGCAGGCTGGCGGCCACTGTGATCGTCCAGCGGGAGTCGACCAGGTCGTCCACCAGCAGCACCGGGCCGGCTTCAACCAGCGCGTCGGCCTGGTCGGGCGTGACCGTGAACCGACTGAAGATCTGTTTCAGCCGGAAGGCGCTGTTGCCCGCCCGCTCCTCCATTTCGGTCGAGCGCAGTGCCAGCGAACCGAGATCGGTCAGCCGGCCACTGCGAGCCAGCTCGGCAGCGAGCGTTGCCACCAGCTGCGGGTGGGTCAGCGACGGCACCGCAAGCACCGCGGTCGGCCGTTCAGCCCAGTCCCACTCGCGCAGCACTTCGAAGCAGTACGGCAGCACCCAGTCGGGTACCGGCGCGTCCGGTTCGGCGAGCAGGTTACGCAGCCGCTGCCCGAGCCCGAGGTCGGTGAACCGGGCGAGCACGCGGCCAGGCTCGGCAGCGTCGCTCGCGCCGATCCTTCCCGAGACCGGCACCCCAAGCTTCGCCATGCCGGACGGCCAGAGCGTTCGCGGCACCAGTTCCACCCCCGCGCGACCCAGCTCGGCGCGAGCCGACTCCGCCGCAGCACTCGACACCGAGTCGGCGTACCAGGTCTCGGCGCACCGATCGCAGCGTCCGCACCGGGTCGGTTCGGGATCGTCCAGTGTCTGCTGCAGGAATGCCATGCGGCAGCCGCTGGTGTCCACGTAGTCGAGCATCAGCTGCTGTTCCCGCTCGCGTGCCGCCGCCACCCGCGCGTAACGCTCCCGGTCGTACACCCACGGCGCCCCAGTGGCAGCCCAGCCGCCGCGGACCCGGGTCACCGCGCCGTCCACGTCCAGCACCTTCAGCAGCAGTTCGAGTCGGGCACGCCGGATGTCGACCACCGCCTCCAGCGCGGCAGTCGACATCGGCGAGCCGGCGCTGGCCAGGGCTTCGATCACCGCCGACGCCTTTGCCTCGTCCGGCATCGAAGCCGTCGCGAAGTAGTGCCAGATCTCCCGATCCGCCGGTGTCGGCAGCAGCAGGACGTCGGCGCTGGCCACCGCGCGACCGGCGCGCCCCACCTGCTGGTAGTAGGCGACCGGCGAGCTGGGCGCGCCCAGGTGAATCACGAAGCCCAGATCGGGCTTGTCGAAGCCCATGCCCAACGCGGAGGTCGCCACCAGCGCCAAGACCTGGTTGTCGCGCAGGCGGGCTTCCAGGTCTTCGCGCTCAGCCGGCTCGGTGCGTCCGGTGTAAGCCGCGACCGGATAGCCGTGCTTGGCCAGCAGCGCGGCCAGATCTTCGGCCTGGGCGACGGTGAGGGTGTAGATGATGCCGCTGCCGTGGAAGTCGCCGAGGTGGGCCACCAACCAAGCGACGCGTGTCTCCTCGTAGGGCAGTTTCAGCACGCCCAACCGGAGCGAACTCCGGGCCAGGCTGCCCCGGACGGTCACCACCTGATGCCCGCCGTGGCCGAGTTGCTCACGCACGTCGTCGACCACCCGGGAATTGGCCGTGGCCGTGGTGGCGAGCACCGGGACGTCGTCGCGCAAAGTGCCGAGCAGGTCGCGGATCCGGCGGTAATCCGGACGGAAATCGTGTCCCCAGTCGCTGATGCAGTGCGCTTCGTCCACGACCAGCAGTCCGCAGCGCGCGGCCAACTCGGGTAGTTGGAACTCCCGGAACGACGGGTTGTTCAGCCGCTCCGGGCTGACCAGCAGCAGGTCTACGCCGTCGGCGGCCAGCTGGTCATAGACCTCGCCCCATTCGGTGGCATTGGCCGTGTTGATGGTCACCGCGCGGACGCCTGCGCGCGCGGCTGCGGCGACCTGGTCACGCATCAAGGCGAGCAGCGGCGAGACGATCACTGTCGGGCCGGCGCCTGCCGACCGGAGCAGCGCCGTGGCCACGAAGTACACCGCGGACTTGCCCCAGCCGGTCCGCTGCACGACCAGAGCCCGCCGGCGGTCTCGGACCAGGCTTGTGATCGCCTCCAACTGACCGTCGTGGAACTCCGCGTCCGCGCTGCCCACCAGCCGGCGCAGCACCGCCAGCGCCTCGGCTTCGAAGTCCACGTTCGGGTCCATTCGAGCAGGCTACGCGGTGGCGCTGACAGTTCCCGCGCGAGCTTGGATCAGTGCTCGGACGGAGGTCTCGTTAGGGGTCTCGACAGGCTCGACCAGCCGAAGGCTCGACCAGCCGAGGGCTCGATCAGGGTCTCGACAAGCTCGAGCCGATCGCTCGAGCGGGCGATCACTCGACCGGCGGGTCGGGATCCTCGGTGGGCTCGCCGAGGCCGGCGGGGGCGTCCGGGGCGACGTCCGTGCCGGGCAGCGGGTCGGGGTCGGAACTGAGGTGTCTGCCCGACGCGGTCAGTTCGTCCTGTTCGCGGGTGCGATCGTCAGGCTCTTCCCAAGTGCTTGCAGTCACAGTGCTCCTAGTGCTCGTAGCGTCACCGGGGGACGTACCCAGACCGAAACCCAGCTACACCGAGACCAGCGCGCCCTTCGTCCGCGGCGTGAGCAGGAACGCCAGCAGGTAGAGGATGGCCACCATCACCAGCAGGTTGCGGTAGCCGGTGAGCAGGGCGAAGTACTCCAGGCAGCCGCCCAACATCGCGCCGAGCAGGTTCAGCCCGAACGCCGACCGCGAATCGTCCG
>JAKOQD010000142.1 GCA_029778515.1 Actinomycetes bacterium | reverse complement strand
GTGGGCTACTCCGACGTGATCCTCACCGGCCGCGCGTTCGCGTCCCGAAAGGGCCAGCGCGTGGACGCCAACACCGAGCTCTTGGCGGTGGGTGCGGCGAACCTCGCCAACGGACTGGTCGGCGGTTTCCCGGTGTCGTCGTCGGCCAGCCGGACGGTGATCGGCGACTCCGCCGGCAGCCAGACTCAACTCCACTCGCTGGTGGCGGCCGCCATGGTCGTGGGCTCGATCTACCTGTTCTCGCCGGTGCTGGCGGCCTTCCCGCAGGCTGCGCTGGCCGGGGTCGTGATCTACGCCGGGCTGCGTCTGGTCGACCTGGCCGAGCTGGGTCGGATCGCGAGGTTCCGCGGCAGCGAACTGGCGCTGTCACTGATCACTTTCGTCGCGGTCCTTGCGACCGGACTGCTGAACGGCATCGGGATCGCAATCGGGCTGTCGTTGCTCGACCTGATCCGCCGGATCGCGCACCCGCACGACGGCGTGCTGGGCTACGTCCCGGGCGTCGCCGGCATGCACGATGTGGAGGATTACCCACAGGCCAGCCAAGTGCCCGGCCTGGTGGTCTACCGCTACGACTCGCCGTTGTTCTTCGCCAATGCCGACGATTTCCTCACCCGGGCAATGGAGGCCGTTCGCGCCGCGGATCCGCCGCCATTCTGGTTCGTCCTCAATGCCGAAGCGAATGTCGAAGTCGACCTAACCGCTGTCGACACCCTGGAGGAACTTCGCCGGACCCTGCACGCGGACGGCATCGTGTTCGCGATGGCCCGGGTGAAGATGGAGGTGCGCGACCAACTCGCTGCCGCCGGGTTCGTGGAGGCTGTCGGTGAGGAGCACATCTTCGCCACTCTGCCGACGGCCGTTGCCGGGTATGCCGCGTGGCATGAAGATGTGCTGGGTACGCGCCCGATTGGCGTCCCCGACATCCCGCCGCAACCGAAGGAGAACCGATGAGCCTCACCTTCCAGGTCACCCTCGACTGTGCCGATCCGCATGTGCTCGCTGATTGGTGGGCCGAGACCCTTGGCTGGGAGGTGGAGCCGACCGACGAGGCTTTCATCCGGAAGATGGTGACCGCTGGGTACGCCACTGAGGCCGAGACCCGCGTCTATAAGGATCAATTGGTCTGGGCGACCGGTGCTGCGATTCGCGTCCCGGACGCGCCCGAGGGCAGCCCGTGCCGGCGGGTGCTGTTCCAACTGGTGCCCGAACCGAAGACCGTGAAGAACCGGATGCATCTCGATGTGCGCCTGGGTGTCGGTGCCGATCTGGACGCGGCCCGCGACGCTCTGGTTGCGCGTGGCGCCAACTTCAGCCACGAGGCGTCCCAGGGGCCGCACCGCTGGTACACGCTCACCGACCCCGAGGGCAACGAGTTCTGCGTCTCGGAGTAGTCGGACGCAGGTCTGCGCTGAGGCTCGACGGGCTCGGGTGGTCAGTTGAGCGGACGGACGAAGGCGCGCAGCCGGACATCCGGGCGTGCCGACCAGTCCCGTTCGGGCGCTTCGACGAAACCGAGCCGCCGGTAGAGCTCGTGCGCGGTGGTCATCCACTCCGCCGTCGAGATCACCACCGCGGTCGAGCCGGCATCGGTGGCCAGCTGCAGGCACTTCTCCACCAGCAGCCGGCCCGCACCCCGGCCGCGGGCAGCAACTGCCACCGCAAGCGTGCGGAACTCACCCTCATTCGGGTGGGCGAGTTCACGGAACCGCGATCCGGGCGGACACCAGGTCACGGTGCCCAGCAGGGAATCGGCTTCGACCGCAACCCACAGCTCACCGGACTCGGCACGGGCGGCAGCGTCGCGAAGTACTTCGTAGTACGGATCATCGGCAGGCAGGGCGCCGTCGGCTAGATAGGCCTGCGCGGTCAGTTCTCCGACCGCTGGGTAGTCGGCAGGTTCAGCCAGGCGCAGCTCGATCATCGCGGCAGCCTAGTCTTCGTGGGTGGGCCGGCGGCCGTGAAGGCCGTAGGCTGACCGGCTGTGAGCGCGAGACGACAGCCCGAGCAGCAGGCGCCTCCGGTGCAGAAGCTGCGCGTCCAGTACGCCAAGCGGGGCCGGGCGCGCTTCGCGTCCCATCGCGACTTCGGACGCGCGTTCGAGCGTGCGCTCCGCCGCGCCGAGATCCCGATGGCGTTCTCGTCCGGCTTCTCGCCGCATCCGCGGATCAGCTACGCGAACGCGTCCCCGACCGGAGCGGCCACTGAGGCCGAGTACCTCGAGTTGGGGCTGGCCGAGGTGCGCGAGCCCGACGCGGTTCGCGATCAACTGAACGCTGCGATGCCGGACGGCCTGGTGATCGTCAAGGTGGTGGTGGCCAGCCCCGGTGCACTCGCCGAGCGGCTGACCACGTCCGCCTGGCAGGTGGACCTGCCGGACGTGGTGGAAGCCGAACTCAGCACCGCCGTGGCCGCCCTACTGGCTGCCGACTCGTTCGAGGTGCAGCGGATGACCAAGACCGGCCTGCGCACCTTCGATGTGCGCGCCGCGGTGATCTCGCTGACCGCCTCAGCCAACGGCCTGAACCTGGTCTCGGCGATCGGTGAGCCGCTGGTGCGTCCCGACGACGTGCTCAACGCCCTGCGGCAGCTCGCGCCAGAGCTTCCCAGCAACGCGCTGATCACCCGGTTGGCGCAGGGCACCTGGGACGGCGAGCGGATCCTGGATCCCTTGGCGGACTGATCGGACGCGATTTCGGGTCGCTCCGCGGTAGCCGGCTGAGGTGTGGGATACTGGCTGGCAAGTTGGAGTCATCCAGACCCCCAACCTTCGAATCGATCGGTGTGACAGGCCGATCGCGACGCTGAGACCTCACCGCGACGCAAGCCGACCGCGGGGGCCGCACCGTCGAACGTTCGACCGATCAGGCTTCGCTGCCCATGGCAGCCACGTTTGCGGCGCCCCCGCCGCCGAAGGAGAGCATCATGCTCGATTCCGAAGATCCGCAGAGCGCTTCGCCCACGCCGGACGAGCCCAATCAGCCGCCGCGGCGTCGCCGCGCCGCCAGTCGGCCGGCCGGTCCACCCGCTCCGGTGGAGACAGTCGTTGCGGCGCCCGCCGAGGCCGCCAGCGCGCCACAGCCGACGGTCGCCGCCGAATTGAGCGGCACCGCGCAATCCACCGAGACCACCACCCCGGCCGCCGACGCCCCGAGCCCCGCGGCCGACGTCCCCGCCGAGCCCCCGCAGAAGCGCACCCGGCGCGCCCGTACCAAGCCCGCTGCCGCTGAGCCGGTGCTCCCGCTGGCTGAGCCCACTGAGCCGGCCGAACCGGCCAAGGCCGCGGAGCCGTCGGCAGCCGAAGCGCCGGCGAAGCCCGTCCGGCGCCGCGCGGTGACCAAGAAGACCAAGGCCGCACCCGTCGTGGCGGAAGCGGCGACCGAAACCGGCCACTCGACAGCTGCCGCTCCGGTAGCGGCGTCCGCCACTCCGGCTGAAGCCGACGCGAACGCCCCGGCCGACAACGATGCCGCCGCCGATGCGGTCGCGGCCAGCCTGACCGACCTGGCCAAGGGACGCCGTCGCACCCGCCGTCCGGCGTTGGCCGAGAGCTTCGGACTGGGCGAGGAAGCCACCCCGGACGAGGTGCTGGACAGTTTGGCCGCAGCCATCGGCGGGCTGCTCGAACCGGCCGCCGACCTCGAAGAGGAGGCCGAGGAAGAGCCGCTCGACGAGGCGGAAGAGCTTGACGAAGCCGAGGAGTCCGAGGAGGACGCCGAAGGCATGGAGGGGGACGAAGGCCAGCCGCGCCGTCGCCGCCGTCGCCGGGGCGGGCGTCGCCGCCGTCGTGGCGCGGGCGAAGCCGCCGTCGACAGCGAGGACGCCGGCGACGAGGACGCAACGGTCGCGGAGCCGGCTGACGGCGAGAACGACGGCGATACCGAGGGCGAGTCCGACGAAGCCACAGCCGAAGGCACGTCCCGCCGGCGCCGGCGTCGCCGTCGTCGCGGTGAGGACACCGGCGAGCCGGAGGACGAGTCGATCGACGTGGTGGTTCGCGTCCGCGAGCCGCGCCGGCGCACGAGTTCCGCCAGCGACGAGGTCACCGGAATCGAAGGCTCGACTCGCATGGAGGCCAAGAAGCAGCGTCGCCGTGAGGGCCGCGCCGCTGGGCGCCGCCGGACGCCGATCCTGAGCGAGTCCGAGTTCCTGGCCCGCCGGGAGGCCGTGGATCGCAAGATGCTGATCCGTCAGGCCGAGGACTACTCGCAGCTCGCGGTGATCGAGGACGGCGTCCTGGTCGAGCACTACGTCGACCGCGCGTCCGCCACATCGATGATCGGGAACATCTACCTCGGCCGCGTGCAGAACGTGCTGCCTTCGATGGAGGCTGCGTTCGTCGACATCGGTCGCGGCCGCAACGCAGTGCTCTACGCCGGCGAGATCGACTGGGACTCGTTCGGTGTCACCGGTCAGGACAAGAAGGTTGAGAAGGTCTTCAAGTCGGGCCAGCAGGTGCTGGTGCAGGTGAGCAAGGACCCGGTCGGGGCCAAGGGCGCCCGGCTGACCTCGCACATCTCGATTCCCGGCCGCTACATCGTCTACGCGCCGGGCGGCCATCTGTCCGGCATCTCCCGCAAGCTGCCCGAGACCGAGCGCAAGCGGCTCAAGGGCATCCTCGACGAGCTCATCGAACCCCAGGCGTCCGTGATCGTGCGGACGGCGGCCGAAGGCGCGAGCGAAGATGAGCTGGTTCGCGACGTCAACCGGTTGAAGGCGCAGTGGGAGGTGCTGGAGAAGAAGGTCAAGGCCGGCCAGGCGCCCCAACTGCTCTACGCCGAGCCCGACCTGACCGTCCGGATCGTGCGCGACCTTTTCACCGAGGACTTCGGCTCGCTGGTGATCGACGGCAATGGTCAGGCTGACGACGCCTACGACACCGTGGACGCGTACGTGCGCCACGTCGCGCCGCACCTGGCTGAGCGCATGGAGAAGTGGGATCGCACCTCGAAGGGTGACATCTTCGACGCGTTCCGAGTGCACGAGCAGGTGGCCAAGGCGCTGGAGCGGAAGGTGTTCCTGCCGTCCGGTGGCTCGTTGATCATCGACCGCACCGAGGCGATGACCGTGATCGACGTGAACACCGGCAAGTTCACCGGCACCTCCGGCAACCTCGAGGCCACGGTCACCTCCAACAACCTGGAGGCGGCCGAAGAGATCGTCCGCCAACTCCGGCTGCGCGACATCGGCGGCATCATCGTGATCGACTTCATCGACATGGTGCTGCCGGCGAACCGTGAGTTGCTGCTCCGTCGCCTGGTGGAGTGCCTGGGACGCGACCGCACCCGGCACCAGGTGGCCGAGGTGACCTCTCTCGGCCTGGTGCAGATGACCCGGAAGAAGATCGGGACGGGACTGGCCGAGGCCTTCACCGTGTCCTGTGAGACCTGCAAGGGCCGCGGATACCACGTGCACGACGCCCCGGTGGCGTCGCAGGCGCCCGCCGACGGCGGTGACCGCGAGTCGGGTCGCCGTACCTCGCGTGGTGGCAGCAGTTCCGGCGCCTCGCGACGCTCGCCCCGCACTCCGAAGGACGCCCCCAGGCCCAAGCCGACCGAGCCGGTGCCCGCAGAGGTTCCGCCCGTCGAGGTTGCGCCGCCCGTCGAACCCGTTCCGGTCGAGGTTGGGCCGCCCGTCGATCCCGTTCCGGTCGAGGTTGGGCCGCCCGTCGAACCCGTTCCGGTCGAGGTTGCACCGGCCGAAGTTGATGCGCCCGCCGCCGAGCCAGTGGTTACGGCGGACGCCCCCGCAGTCGAGTAGGCGGCAGAGGGGTTGGTCGCGACCAACCCCTCGCGACCAACCCCGCGTGCATCAGGACGGGATGTTGGCCAGATCCTCCAGCCACAGGGCGGCGGACGTGTCGGACGGCGCCCGCCAGTCACCGCGTGGGGAGAGCGAGCCGCCCTGCACGACCTTCGGGCCGTTCGGCAGCGCTGACCGCTTGAACTGGGCGAAACCGAAGAAGCGCTTGCAGAAGACCTCTAGCCACTTCTTGATCGTGGCCAGGTCGTAGGCCGTCCGCTCGTCGTGCGGGAAGCCTTCGGGCCACTCGCCTGCGGACGCGTCGCTCCAGGCGTGCCAGGCGAGGAAGGCGATCTTCGACGGCTTCATGCCCAGGCGCAGCACGTGGTAAAGGTTGAAGTCCTGCAAGCTGTAGGGCCCGATCGACGCCTCGGTCGACTGCGGCACCTCGCCCTCAGTCACCGGGACGAGTTCGGGGGTGATCTCGGTGTCCAGAATCGCCTGCAGCGTAGCCGAGACCTTGTCGTCGAACTGCGCCGAACTGATCACCCACCGGATCAGGTGCTGCATCAGCGTCTTCGGCACCCCGCCGTTCACGTTGTAGTGCGACATCTGGTCGCCCACCCCGTAGGTGCACCAGCCCAGAGCCAGCTCGGACAGGTCACCCGTTCCGAGCACAATGCCGCCGCGCTGGTTCGCCAGCCGGAACAGGTAGTCGGTGCGCAGTCCGGCCTGGACGTTCTCAAAGGTCACGTCGTACACCGGCTGGCCTTCGGCGAACGGATGATTCATCTCGTCGAGCATGGTCCGGGCGGTGCCGGTGATGTCGAGCTCGGCGAAGGTCACCCCAAGCGACTTGGCGAGCGCGGTGGCGTTGCCCTTGGTGTGCGCGCTGGTAGCGAAGCCCGGCATGGTGAAGGCGAGGATGTCCGTCCGCGGGCGATCCATGCGATCCATGGCGCGCGCGGCCACGATCAGCGCGTGCGTGGAGTCCAGGCCGCCGGAGACGCCGATCACGATCTTGGGCTGGCCGATCTCGCGCAACCGCTGCTCCAAGCCGGAGACCTGGATGTTGTACGCCTCGTAGCAGTCCAGCGCGAGCCGGGTCGGGTCGGCGGGCACGAACGGGAACCGGGCCAGCTTCCGCTGCAGGCCGAGATCGCCGGACGGGGGGTCGAGCTCGAAGGTGACCGTCCGATACTCGCCGGTGCGCTCGGCGTGGGTGCGCCGGTTGTCGTCGAAGGTGCCTTGGCGCAGCCGATGCTGGACGAGGCTGCCCAGGTCGACGTCGGCGATGGTCATCCGCGGGCCGTCGGGGAAGCGCTCGGACTCGCCCAGCAGAGTGCCGGCCTCGTAGATCAGCGTCTGGCCGTCCCAGGACAGGTCGGTGGATGATTCGCCCTCACCGGCCGCCGAGTAGACGTAGCCGGCCAGCAGCCGCGCCGAGCCGGACGCGCACAGCAGCTTGCGCTCCTCGGCCTTGGCCACAGTGATCGGACTGCCGGAGAGGTTC
>JAKOQD010000141.1 GCA_029778515.1 Actinomycetes bacterium | reverse complement strand
GGCGTGCCCCGGTTCCTCTCTTCCCGCCCGGATTCCCGGCTGATCCCGCTGCCCTGGGAGATCCCGCTAGCGGAATGGCCCGCCGAGAACCTGGTCGCGCTCCCCCGCGGCATCTCCCGACATGTCGTCCGCTTCATCAAGGTGGGCAATTCGGTGTACGCCGCCAAGGAGGTCATCGAACACCTGGCGATCCACGAGTACCGGATGCTGGCCGACCTGCACCGCACCGACACCCCTGCGGTGGAGCCGCTGGCTGTGGTCACCGGGCGGGTCGGGACGCAGGGCCAGCCGCTGGATCCCGTCCTGGTCACCCGGCATCTGGAGTTCTCGCTCCCCTACCGCTCACTGTTCGCCCAGGGCGTCCGTCCGGACACCGTCGGACGGCTCCTGGACGCGATGGTGGTCCTCCTGGCCCGCCTGCACCTCGTGGGATTCCTGTGGGGGGACGTGTCGTTGTCGAACATCCTGTTCCGCCGGGACGCCGGCGAGTTCGCCGCCTACCTGGTGGACGCCGAGACCGCCGAGATGCACGAGCAACTCACCGACGGCCAGCGCGAACACGACCTGACCATCGCCACCACGAACCTCTACGGCGAATTCTGCGACCTGGAGGCGGGCGAGATGCTGGACGCATCTCTCGACCCGCAGCGGCTGGTCGAGTCGATCCTCACCCGGTACCGGGAGCTGTGGGCAGAGCTGACCGGGGTCGAGGAGTTCTCCGACCAGGAGGTCTTCCGGATCGAGAAGCGGGTGCGACGGCTCAACGCCCTCGGCTTCGACGTCGCCGAACTGGCCATCGACACCTCGCCGGACGGCTCCTCGATCCGGATCCAGCCCAAGGTCGTGGACGCCGGCCACCACACCCGCCGGCTGCTGCGCCTGACCGGACTCGACGTCGAGGAGCACCAGGCTCGGCGGCTGCTCAACGATCTGGACACTTTCCGGGCCCGCACCAACCAGGGCCACGTGGACGAGGCGGTCGTCGCGCACCGGTGGCTCACCGAATGCTTCCAGCCGGTGGTGACCGCGATCCCGTCCGAGCTGCGCGGCAAGCGGGACAGCGCCCAGATCTACCACGAGGTGCTCGACTACCGCTGGTACGCATCGCAGCGGGAGAACCGCGAGGTGCCCCTGGTGGAGGCCACCTGGGGCTACATCCAGGATGTGCTGCGCGCCCTGCCCGACGAGGTGATGACCGACACCCGCGCTATCGGCGAGGAACGTCAGCTGGCCAACCCCTACGACCCGTCCCAGGGCTTCGTGGACGATGAGGGCCCGATGCCCGAGGACCCTTGGGAGACCGCCGGCGACGACCTGCCGGCCGCGTCCGGCTACCTCGACATCGAGGCTCTACGCGCCCGCAAAGCTTGAGCCACCGGCGAGCGGGTCTCGACAAGCTCGTCCAGCCGAAATCGATGATCCCTGAGGAGCCGGCGAGGCACGAGCGGCCCCACCAACGATCCCTGAGGAGCCCGCGAGGCACGAGCGGGCGTCACGAAGGGCCGTCCGTCACCTATGTATCAACCAATGCATTGCTACACAATCACCCGTTATGTAGCATGAGGGCATGGGTGCGTACGCGTTCAGCTTCGAGATTCCAGACTTCGTCCTTACCGCGATCCTCGTGCTGCCGTTCATCATCGCTGGGTTGGCGTACGCGTTGCCGGCGTCCGCAGAGCATCGATTGCGACGCGTGCACAGCTGGGCGACCGAGAACGTGGTCACGCTGACCGCAGACGTAGAGGTGATGCTCGAGCGTGTGCTGACCTGGCGCAACCGGCTCTCGGGGGTGGCGATGCTGCTACTGGGATCACTCATCGGCGCCACCGCGCTTGCCTGGCCCGACTTCTGGGACTCGGCCGGGTTGCAGCCTTTCAGTCTGGTGATCGTTGTCTTGGTGGCGATGACCCTCGCGCTGAGTTTTCAGTTCGGTCAGGCCTGGCTGCCAGCCGGACCGACTCGAACGGCTCGCCCCCGCGCCGTGGGGCTGGCTGATTACGTGCCCAGCACTTTGAGAACGATCGCCTGGATCAGCGGCGCGACGTGCCTGGCAGCGATAGCGCTAATGCTCGGCACCCAACCGACTTCGTGGATCCTGGCCGCCCAATGCACGCCCCAACTGAGCGTGGTCGCGGCCCTGCTGTTTGCGGAGTGGAACGGCCGCAGGGCCGCCGCGAAACCGCTGCCCGCGCGCAACGAGATCGAGTTGTACGCCCAGGACGCCCTACGCACCGGGCTGGCCCGCGCTGGATTCCAGAGCATCGCCCTCTGGGGTGGCTTAAGCCTGACCATGCTGCCCGAGAACCTGCCTTGGCCCGCCTGGCTCGGGGTGGCATTCGAGTTCGCCGGTGGCGCGCTGCTGCTGCTCTCGATCGTCGCGTTGCTGCTGCCCTACCCTGCGATCAACTGGACCAGGAAGCGGCTCTGGCCGCGGCTGCGTCCGGGAGAGTATGTCGGGCTCGACGGATTGGTGCTGGCATGATCACTATCGACAACTCAGTCGCCGAACCGCCCTATGACCAGGTGAAACGTCAGATCGCGGCGATGGTGGCCAGCGGTGAACTGGCTCCCGGAGACAAGCTGCCGACCGTCCGCCGGCTGGCCGCCGACCTCGGCCTGGCCCCGAACACGGTGGCTCGGGCGTACCGGGAGCTGGAGGCGTCCGGCATCCTCGACACCCGCGGACGCGCCGGCACGTTCGTCACCGGCGACCAGACCACCCGCGCGGCGCGGCAGGCGGCGTCCGAGTACGCCCAGCGAGTCCGCGCGCTCGGGCTGAATGCCGAGGCGGCCCTGGCCCTGGTGCAACGGAGCCTCGCCGTCGAAGGCTAGGGCTCACCGCCCGCCCATTTGCGGCCCCTACTTCGGCGAGTGCCAGCCCCCTTCCACGGCGAGCGCCAGCCTTAGCGTTCGACCGCCAGCCTCTGGTGCTAGCGCTCGACGCAGTGTGCTAGCTCTCAGGCCACCGGTGAGAGCCGCGGCGGCAACCGATAAGATATGGCGGTGAGTTTCCGCCTGTACGACAGCGCGCTGCGCAAAGTGGTCGAGTTCGAGCCCCTGCAACCGGGCAAGGCCTCGATCTACTGCTGCGGCCCGACCGTGCAGTCGGCTCCGCACCTGGGCCACATCCGCAAGGAGGT
>JAKOQD010000140.1 GCA_029778515.1 Actinomycetes bacterium | reverse complement strand
GTATGGATTCGGATGCGTTGGGCAAGGCCGCCGCGCAGGTGTTGGCGAAGGTCGCCCCGGCTGATGCTGACGAGCTACTCGAAACCAAGCTGCAGCGTGAGGCCGAAGCCGCGCACCGTAACCGGTCGCTGCGGTTCTGGCGGCAGGGCGGGTCGGTGCGGTTCGAAGGCTCCCTGCCCAAGCTGGCCGGTGAGCAGTTCATCACCCTGCTCGACGCCCACAGCGAAGCGCTGCGCCGCACCGCGGTCGAGGCCCGCGACCCGCTGCACGTGAACGCCACTCCGGAACAGCGCCGCGCCGACGCACTGGCCAGCCTGCTGCACGACGCGGCAACCGCCCGACCCAAACCCGGTGTGGGTGCGGCGAAGGTGATCGTGAAACTCGACTACGACCAGTTGCGCAAGGGTGCTGCTGGCGCCGGGGTGGTCGGTGACGGTGTTCAGCTGTCGGCTGGTGAGCTGCGCCGAGCCTGCTGTGACGCCGAGATCATCCCGGTGGTGCTGCGTGGCGGTAGCGAGGTGTTGGATGTGGGCCGCTCCCGGCGGCTGGTCACACCGGCGATACGGGCGGCGCTGATCGCCCGGGATGGTGGCTGTGTGTTCCCTGGGTGTACCGCGCCACCATCGGCGTGTGAAGCCCACCACATCATCCCGTGGTGGCTGGGTGGTTTGACCGCTCTTTCGAATCTGGTCCTGCTGTGTCACCACCACCATGGCCTGGTCGAACCAGCCAAGTACGGACTGCGGGATCAGTGGCAGGTTCGGATCAGCGAGGCTGACCGGCTACCAGAGTTCGCCCCACCATCTCGGCATCCACAAGCAGGTGAGTGGCTGCGCCACGCCCAGCATCGGCCACGAGAGCGAATAGCGGCTTGACCCGACCGGCCCGCAGTTTGGGCCGGACGCGAAGCCTGCCCACAGGCCGCCGCGTCGGCTGGTCGAGCCCGGCCAAGCCAAGCCCAGCCAAGCCCGGGGCTGAACGGTGGTTGAACTTGGCGAGGGCCCTCACCAGGACGCCGGCCGAACCCCCACGTTGGGTCACGGCGTGGGTGGCGTCACGGCGTTGGGTGTCTCCCACGACGTTGGGTGCCTGTCGGCACGACGTTGGGTGGTGGCGTCGGCTCGATTAGCCGAAGCGGAGCGCGACCAAAAGACCCAGGTTCGGTGGTCGAGCTGTCGAGATCGGGTGGTCTCGACGGGCTCGACCTGCCGAGCAAGTGCATAGCGACTCAGATGATGCCCTGGGCGATCATCGCGTCCGCGACCTTCACGAAGGCGGCGCAGTTGGCGCCGACGACGTAGTCGCCGGGGCTGCCGTAACGTTCGGACGCGACGTAGGCCGCCTCGTGCATGTTCTGCACGATGTGGTGCAGCTTGCGTTCGGAGTCGGCGAAGGTCCAGCGCTGGCGGGCCGCGTTCTGGCTCATCTCCAGCGCCGAGGTGGCCACACCACCGGCGTTGGCGGCCTTGCCCGGCGCGAACAGCACTCCAGCCGACTGGAACGCGTCCACGGCCTCCGGCAGCGAAGGCATGTTCGCGCCCTCAGCTACTGCCAGCACGCCGTTGCGGATCAGTGTCTCCGCGTCCGCTCCGTCCAACTCGTTCTGGGTAGCGCACGGCAGCGCGATCTCACCCGGCACCTCCCACACCCGTGCTCCCGGAACGAAGCGGGCGGACGGACGGCGATCGGCGTAGGCGCTGATGCGCAGCCGCTCGACCTCCTTGACCTCCTTGAGCAGGTCGAGGTCGATGCCGGCCTCGTCGACGATGTAGCCCGAAGAGTCGGACGCGGTGATCGGCAGCGCGTCCAGCTGCTGCGCCTTCTCGATCGCGTAGATCGCGACGTTGCCCGACCCGGAGACCAGCACGCGGCGGCCCGCGATCGACTTGCCGGTGACCGCGAGCATCTCCTGGGCGAAGTAGACCGTGCCGTAACCCGTGGCCTCGGTGCGCACCTCGGCACCGCCCCAGCCGGTGCCCTTGCCGGTGAACATGCCGGACTCGTGCCGGTTGGTGATCTTGCGGTACTGGCCGAAAAGGAAGCCGACCTCGCGGGCCCCGACGCCGATGTCGCCGGCGGGAACGTCCGTGTGCTCGCCGAGGTGGCGGTAGAGCTCGTTCATGAACGACTGGCAGAAGCGCATGATCTCGGCGTCGCTGCGGCCATGCGGGTCGAAGTCGGAACCGCCCTTGCCGCCGCCGATGCCCTGCGCGGTGAGCGCGTTCTTGAAGATCTGCTCGAAGCCGAGGAACTTGATGATCGAGGAGTTCACCGAAGGGTGGAACCGCAGGCCGCCCTTGTAGGGGCCGAGCACCGAGGAGAACTGCACCCGGTAGCCGCGGTTCACGTGCACCCGGCCGTTGTCGTCGACCCACGGCACCCGGAAGATGATCTGCCGCTCCGGCTCGACCAACCGCTCCAGGATCCCGTCCTCCAGGTAGTGCGGGTGCTCGCCCAGGACCGGCACGATCGACGCCAGCACCTCGTGCACGGCCTGGTGGAACTCCGGCTCGCCAGGGTTCCGGCGCAGCACCGACTCGAAGGCGGGTCGGACGGCAACCGGCAGGGTATCCGGATCGAGCGTGTGGGTGGCGACGGACAAGTTGGGGCCTCTCGCGGTGGCGGACGCTGAAGGGCCGCGTCCTGTTGAGCCGTGGGCAATTCTCGCAGTTTCCCGGGCCGGCGCTGGTATGCGCTTGGATGGTGGAACCCACCGGACGGCTGCACGAGCGCCCGATCGCGGTGTCCGAGTTGGCCGAAGCCGAGGGGCTGGCGTTCCTGAACAGCCTGCGAGGCTGGTGCCCGGCCGACCTGGCCGTCAAGGCAGAGCGAGCGTGACCGCGACCAGGTTGTGGTCGGACGGGATCACTCCTGAGAACTTGCCCAACTTGTCGAGGTAAAGCACCTGCTTCCACTGCGCGACCGTGGCCTTCTTGCCCGGGGTCTTGATCAGGATGTAGTCCAGGTGGGCGCCCAGCTTGTAGCGCTTGTTCTTGTCCGGCTGGGCCTTGAAGTTGTTCAGCGTGAAGTACTGGGCGTTGACCAGCTTTTTCGCATAGGTCAGCTTGTTCTTCTTCTTCACCTTGTACGAGTTGCCCAGCGGATCCGTGAAACCAGCGCTGCGGAACACGTCGTAGGCGGTGTTGCCGGACGGTGAGAGCTTGCTGCTGGCCAAATCGCTGCCCCAGATGATCGGCAGGTTCTCCGGGTTGAGCCGGTTGAGTTCGGCCACGATCAGTTGAGCCTGGGAGCGGCGCAGCGCGATCGTCGGCTTGGTCATCCCCGGCTCGACGTGTCCGGTGGCGAAGATGAACCGCTTGCCGGTCACAGATCGCGGAACCGCGCCCAGGCCATGAACCGGGCACTGCCGTTGCGGTTGTCGCGATCGTCGAGCTTCAACACGCCCTGGTCGGTGCGCGGCGCATCCAGGACCAGCCGCGACTTCTTGTAGATGATCCGCACGTCACCGGACGCCTCCGGCTCCCACTCGCAGATCTGCTGCTCGACGTAACTGCCGTCCGGGTTCTGCACGTAGTTGCCGTCCGCGTCCTCGACGTAGTCGGTGTAGCAGTACTCGCCACCGTCGTAGCGGCTCTCGCTGGTGATGGCGTACGGCTCGCCGAGGGCCTCGAGTAGATCGAGGTACTGCGGGCCGTTGGCGGTCACGTCCGCCGCTGTGGTCTCCTGGACGCCGAGCACGTCGACGCCCTCACCGAGGATCTGGCTGACCACCACCGGGCGGCGCTGGTCCCAGCTCTTCTCCCGGCTGTTCGTCGGACGCTGACTCGACCAGTTGGCGTTGCGGACATTGAACGTCGCCACGACCAGATTGGCCGATCCGGCCGCGGCCGGTGCGACAAAGCGTCCGGCTTCGGGAAGGGGCGCTGCGTCCGCTCGGGCCGGCGACCAGGGCACGGCCATCATCGCGCCGGCTACGCACAATGCGATCAGGCGGTTGGCTGCTGTCATTGCTTCCCCCGTTCTGCCATGACGAAGGTAGCGGCGTTGCCGGCCGGCGGGAATACGCAGAACTGTACGAATCTGGACGGGGCGACGGTTCCTTTTCGTTCAGGGGTGCGTCAGGGCAGAACCAGCGTCACCTTCACCAGGTTGTGGTCGGACGGGATCACGCCGGCAAACCTGCCGTTGCTCTTCAGGTTCAGTACCTGCTTCCACTCCAGCACCTGCATCTGCGGCTTCAACAGGATGTAGTCCAGGTGGGCGCCGAGTGCGTAGGCCGCGTACTTCTTCGGCTTCTTGGCGAAGTTGTTGAGAGTGAAGTACTCCTCGTTGATCATCGAGGCCGCGTAGGTGCCCGCGTTGGCCGTCCGGGCCTTGTAGGAGTTGCCCAGCGGATCGGTGTAGCCGGCGGCCATGAACGCGTCGTAGGCGGTATTGCCCGAGTGCGACAGCTTGCTGCTGGCCAGGTCGCTGCCCCAGATCACCGGCAGGCCTTCGGAAACCCGGTTCAGCTCGGCGATGGCCGCGTTCGCCTGGCCGGCGCGCTCGCCGATCTTCGCCTTGCTCATGCCCGGCTCCAGGTGAGCCGTGCCGAAGAAGAACTGCTTTCCGGTGGCACGTTCGGAGAACTTCGCCCAGGCCAGGAAGCGTGCGCTGCCGTTGCCGGGCTTGCGGTCGTCCAGGGCCAGCGAGCCCTGCGCAAGCAGGTCCAGCTTGTTGGTGTTGTAGATGATCCGGCTGTCTCCGGACGCGCCCTGGTAGGCCGGATCGCAACTGCTCGGGGTGGTGGAGCGGACGCAGTTGTAGCGGGCACCGTTGGTAAGCGCGTAGGGGGCGCCGAGGCGATTGACCAGATCCTCGAACTGGGCCGGGCCGCCCTTCCAAAGCACGCCGGAGGAGGACTCCTGCACGCCGATCAGATCGATGCCCTCGCCTGCGATGGTGGACGCAATCGCGGCGGCGCGAGTGTTCCAGCGCTTCTCTCGCTTGTTCACCGGGTGCTTGGAGCAGTTGGCGCAGCGCACGTTGTACGTGGCCACCACCAGACTGGACGAGTTCGCCGCGGCTGGGGCGGGAGCGGCCTGTGCGGGGGTCTGCGTTGGTGCCCAGAACGGCACCGTGGTCAGCGCCAGCGCAGCCAGCGAAACCAGTAATCGCTTCATATGTGGGGGTACTTCCTTGGGAGGGGTGGACGCCTGATCCTTAAAAACTCTCAGGCGGGACTCAGAATAACCCCAGATTGAAGCGTTGCGAAACCCATTGCCATCGAGGCACGGCCGGGGTGTCAGCGACTCGGCGCGACCGAAAGTGGCGGATGCTCAGCGCGGAAATCGTTCACGGGCGCGTCCGAGGCGTAGCCCAGGGCGAGTCCGGTGACCAGCTTGTAGTGCTTCGGCAGCGAAAACTCCGCGTCGATCGGATGCCGCCAAACCGCGAGCACACCGAGCGGGCACGAGCTGACACCGTTCGCCTCGGCCGAAAGCATGAGCGTCTGGAGCATGAGCCCGGCGTCATGAGCCGAGAACGGGAGCATCTGGTCGTGCACGAACAGCCACAACACGGTCGGCGCCCCGAAGAATTCACAGTTCAGTCGCGCATTCGCGTCCCGCGCCGCCCGGTCGCCGCGAGCGATCCCCAAGTGCGCGTAGAGCGCCTTGCCCACCTTCACGCTGCGTTCGCGCAGTTCCGCCGGATACCCCCGCCACGCCTTGAAATCACCATCCGGATAGCCCCGGCGCAGCAGTAGGCCACGCAGGACGGCCCACGGTTTGCGGTGTTGCAGGCCAAGGGACGCATCGAAGGCGCGGACGTAGGCAGTCCGCAGCCGGTCGAGCCGCTCGCCGGAGGCGACCGCGACGATGTACGGACGGGTATTGCTCCAGCTCGGCGCGTACCGAGCATCATCAAGGATGGAGTTCAACACCTCGTCCGGGATCGGATCGGGACGAAAGTCGCGAACGCTATGGCGGGCGCGCACCAGCGCGGCGAATTCAGCGGGCAGCACGGCCGCAGTCTATTCGCGCGCGCTCGGACTGCCAGCAGATCCGGACGCGGACTACTTGGCCCTGAGGAACCTCAGACCGCCAGGTCGCGTCCCACCAGGCGGCGGTAGGCCTCCAGGTAGCGGTCCCGGGTGGCCTGCACGATCGCGTCCGGCAACGGCGGTGGCGGAGTGTCCGAAGCCTTGTCCCAGCCTGATTCCTTGGCGAGCCAGTCCCGGACGAACTGCTTGTCGAAGCTCGGCAGGCTTTGTCCCGGCTGCCAGACGGACGCGTCCCAGAAGCGCGACGAATCGGGCGTGAGCACTTCGTCGGCCAGCACAAGGGTGCCGTCGGCACGCAGGCCGAACTCGAACTTGGTGTCGGCCAGGATGACGCCGCGCTCAGCCGCCAGTTCGGCTGCCTTCGAGTAGATGCTCAGGGTAGCGGTGCGCAGGCGCTCGGCCAGCTCAGCACCGTGCAACTCGACGATCGTGGCAAAATCCACGTTCTCGTCGTGCTCACCGAGCGGGGCCTTGATCGCCGGGGTGAAGATCGGCTCCGGCAGCTTGGCTCCATCCTCCAGTCCAGCCGGCAGCGGGATACCGCACACCGTCCCGGAGCTCTGGTACTCCGACCAGCCAGAGCCGGTCAGGTAGCCGCGGGCCACACATTCCACCGGCACCATCTCGAGGGACTCCACGACCACCGCGCGGCCGGCCACCTCGTCGGGAACCTCGGTCGAAACGATGTGATTGGGGAAGTCGAGTTGCTCGAACCACCACAGGCTGAGCTGGGTCAGCACGACCCCCTTGTCGGGGATCGGCGTGGCCAGCACATGGTCGTACGCCGAAATCGCGTCGGTGGCAACCATCAGGATCCGGCCGTCCGACCAGCGGTAGAGGCGACGCACCTTGCCGGCATGCAGCAGCGGGAGATCAAGCACGGCCTCAGCGTATCGGCATGGCCCGGCGACCCTTCGTCAGGATCATGGATCATTCGGCCCGTTGGTCGGCCCGGTCGTCCAGATCGGCGCCCGTCGTTGTCCAAGGCAGGGCGGGGCTTCTCGCCAGGAGACGCGCGGACGGCCGGGCGGCGCCGGGCCGTTAGCCTTGAGGGGTCGCCCGTCCAGCCATCCGGAGGTTCGCCCGTCGTGACGCACCAGTTCATCCTGACCAGCTTCCCCGGCGGCAACGCCCTCTCCGAGTTCCGGGCGGACGCGCTCGTCCGGCGCCTTCGGGAAGCGAGGGTTCCGGTGACCGCAGTCGTGGCCAACTACGCCCACTGGGTGGCGAGCGGGGCCGATTTGGACGAAGCCACCGCGAAGACCGTGGGCGAACTGCTCAGCTACGGTCCCGCGGCCGAGCCGTCGCCAGCGGCCGCTCAGATCGTGGTGGTCGCGCCCCGTCTCGGCACGCTGTCGCCCTGGGCGTCGAAGGCCACCGACATCGCGCACAGCTGCGGAGTACCGATCCGCCGGGTCGAGCGGGTCACCGAATACCACCTCACCACCGAGCGTCCGCTCACCGAGGCTGACTGGCTCACCGCCGCCGATCTGCTGCACGACCGCATGACCGAATCTGTCTTCGCCTCCGTGAACGAGTCCGCCGCGCTGTTCAACGAGCGCGTAGCCGAGCCGATGGCCCACGTCGACGTGCTCGGACGCGGCCGCGCCGCCATCGAAGAAGCCAACCTCACCTTCGGACTCGCCCTCAGTGACGACGAGATCGACTATCTGGTCACCGCGTTCGGCAACCTGCACCGTAACCCCACCGACGTTGAATTGACCATGTTCGCCCAGGCCAACTCCGAGCACTGCCGGCACAAGATCTTCAACGCCGACTTCATCGTGGACGGCGTCCCGCAGCCCGACTCGCTGTTCGGCATGATCCGGCACACCGAGGCGGTCGCCGGTCACGGCACAGTCGTCGCCTACAAGGACAACGCCTCGATCATGGCCGGCGGTCCGGTCCAGCGCTGGGCCCCCGAAGGCGCGGACGCACCCAGCCGCTACGTCGCCACCACCGACGACGTGCACGTGCTGATGAAGGTGGAGACCCATAACCACCCGAGCGCGATCAGCCCCTTCCCCGGAGCCGCCACCGGCGCCGGCGGGGAAATCCGCGACGAGGGTGCCACCGGCCGCGGCTCGGCCCCGAAGGCCGGCCTGACCGGCTTCGCCGTCTCGAACCTGCACCTGCCCGGCACCGACGAGCCCTGGGAGCGCGACCCCTACGGCGCGCCCGAGCACATCGCGTCGCCGCTGGAAATCATGACCGCAGCCCCGCTGGGTGCGGCCGCGTTCAACAACGAGTTCGGCCGTCCGGGCCTCGGCGGCTTCTTCCGGGTGTTCGAGCAGACCGTCGCCGGCGTCCGCCGCGGCTTCCACAAGCCGATCATGAGCGCCGGGGGCCTGGGCTCGATCAGCGCGTCCCAGACCGAGAAGATCAGCTTCGCGCCCGGCACGCTGTTGGTGCAGATCGGCGGGCCGGGCATGCGGATCGGCATGGGCGGCGGCGCGGCCTCGTCCATGGCCGCCGGTGCGAACGCTGCCGAACTCGACTTCGACTCCGTCCAGCGCGGCAATCCGGAGATCCAGCGGCGCGCGCAGGAGGTCATCAACCACTGCTGGAAAGCCGGCGCCGACAACCCGATCCTCTCGATCCACGACGTGGGGGCGGGCGGGCTCTCCAACGCCTTCCCCGAGTTGGTGGACGGCGCGGGCCTCGGCGCGCGCTTCGACCTGAGCGCAGTGCCGGTCGAGGAATCGGGCCTGGCGCCGAAGGAGATCTGGAGCAACGAGAGCCAAGAGCGCTACGTGCTGGCGATCGCACCCGAGTCCCTGGACGGCTTCGCTGCGCTGTGCGAGCGTGAGCGCTGCCCGTTCGCGGTGGTGGGGGTTGCCCGCGACGACGGACAGTTGGTGCTGGCGCAAGGAGCGTCCGAGAACGCCGACGACGACCGTCCGATCGACATGCCGATGGACGTGCTGCTCGGCAAACCGCCGCGGATGACCCGCGACGTGCGCCGCATCGTCCGCTCCGAGCCGGCCCTCGACCTGTCGGGAGTCGACCTCCGGCAGGCCGCGTACGCGGTGCTGCGGCATCCGTCCGTGGCTTCGAAGCGGTTCCTGATCACCATCGCCGACCGCACCGTGGGCGGGCTCAACCATCGCGACCAGATGGTCGGGCCGTGGCAGGTTCCGGTCGCCGATGTCGCGGTGACTCTCTCCGACTTCACCTCGCTGGCCGGCCAAGCGATGGCCACCGGCGAGCGGATGCCGCTGGCATCGGTGGACGCGCCCGCGTCCGGACGGATGGCGGTCGGCGAAGCGCTGACCAACCTCCTCGCCGCCCCGGTGGAGCTGTCCGGGGTGAAGCTGTCCTGCAACTGGATGGCCGCGTGCGGCGAGGACGGCGAGGACGCCGCGCTCTACGACACCGTGCACGCCGTTGCGATGGAGCTGTGCCCGGCGCTCGGCATCTCGGTGCCCGTGGGCAAGGACTCGCTCTCGATGCGCACCCGTTGGGCGGACGATTCCGGGCCCAAGCAGGTTACCTCGCCGGTCTCGCTGGTGGTCTCGGCGTTCGCCTCCCTGAAGTCAGTCGAAGGCACCTGGACGCCGCAGCTTCAGCCCGACTCCACCCTGGTGCTGGTCGACCTCGGCGGCGGGAAGAACCGCCTCGGCGGCTCGATGCTGGCCCAGGTCACCGGCCAGTTCGGCGACGTGGTGCCCGATCTGGACGACCCGTCCCAGCTCGTCGCCCTAGCCGCGGCGCTCACCGAATTACGTAGTCAAAGCCTGGTTACCGGCTACCACGACCGCTCGGACGGCGGACTGTGGGCGGCGGCCTGCGAGCTCGGCTTCGCCGGTTCGACCGGCCTCGAACTCGACGTCCCCAGCATCGAAGCGCTGTTCAGCGAAGAGCTTGGCGTGGTTCTCGGCGTCGCCGACGACGACGTCGATCGGGTCATGACCATCCTCGACGCCCGCGGTCTCGGCCGCGTCAGCCGCCTGGTCGGACAGACCACCGACGACCGCCAGATGCGGGTCAGCATCGCCGGCGAACCGTTGCTGGACGAACCCCTACGTGATCTCGCCCAGGCCTGGGACGAGGTCTCCTGGCGCATCTCGGCCCTGCGCGACAACCCCGAGTGCGCCGACGAGGAGCATGCCGCCTTCGGCACCGACTCCCCCGGCCTGGTGGTCGCACCGACCTTCGATCCGTCCGACGACATCACGGCGCCGTACCTCGCGACCGGCGTCCGGCCGAAGGTGGCGATCCTGCGCGAGCAGGGGGTGAACAGCCACGTGGAGACCGCGTTCGCCTTCCACCGCGCCGGCTTCGAGGTCTACGACGTGCACATGACCGACCTGCAGGCCGGACGCTTCGACCTCGCCGACGCGATCGGCCTGGTGGCGTGCGGCGGGTTCTCCTACGGCGACACGCTCGGCGCGGGTGAGGGCTGGGCCCGCTCGGTGCGGTTCAACCCGAAGCTGACCGACGACTTCAGCTCCTTCTTCGCCCGCGAGGACACCTTCGGGCTGGGCATCTGCAACGGCTGCCAGATGTTCGCGGCTCTGGCCGACATCATTCCGGGCGCGGACGCCTGGCCGCTGTTCACCCGTAACCGCTCCGAGCAGTACGAGGCCCGGCTCTCCCAGGTCGAAGTGCTCGAATCGTCCTCGATCTTCTTCAGCGGTATGGCGGGTAGCCGGATTCCGATCGCGGTGGCGCACGGCGAGGGCTTCGCGAACTTCGCCGTCCGCGGCGACCTTGCACAGGTCGCCAAGGCCGCCCGCTTCGTGGACGGTGACGGCCGGCCGGCGACCACCTACCCGGCCAACCCGAACGGTTCCCCCGACGGACTGACCGCGGTCACCACCACCGACGGACGGTTCACCGCGATGATGCCGCACCCCGAGCGGGTGGCCCGCAACGCGCAATTGTCCTGGACCACCGGCGAGCTGAACGCGGCCAGCCCCTGGCTACGGATGTTCCGCAACGCGCGGGTCTGGGTGGGCTGACCGGGCCTCACCCCT
>JAKOQD010000139.1 GCA_029778515.1 Actinomycetes bacterium | reverse complement strand
TGGCCGTCCGCGGGCGTTCGATAGGGTGTGGGACGTGTTCCTAGCCTCCTTCGCCAGCGGCCTGTGGCAGGCCAACTGCTACGTGGTGGCACCTGCCGATGCCACCACCTGTGTGGTGATCGACCCGGGCCAGAACGCGGCCGAAGTGCTCGAGGAAGTGCTGCTTGAGCACCGGCTGGCCCCCGCGGGGGTGCTCCTGACCCATGGCCACTTCGACCACGTTGCCAGCGCCGCCAATTTCGCCGAGGCGCACCAGGTGCCGGTCTGGGTGCATCCGGCCGACCGCCATCTGCTCAGTGATCCCGCCGCCGGGCTGAGCACCGATAGTGCTGATCTGGTGCAGCAGCTGCTGGGAGGACCGCTGGCCGAACCGGCGGACGTCCGCTCGCTGGCCGTCGACTCGGTCGCGCTCGCCGGGCTCGAGTTCAGCGTGACCCACGCTCCGGGGCACACCGCCGGGTCGGTGTTGCTCGGCCTGCCGTACCCCGACCATCCACCGATCGGCCGGATCGTGTTCTCCGGCGATGTCGTCTTCGCCGGGTCGGTCGGCCGGACGGACCTGCCCGGCGGCGACCAGGCCACCATGCTGCGCACCCTGCAAGACATAGTGCTCGCCCTGCCCGACGACACCGCGCTGCTGCCCGGTCACGGCGACCAGACCACGATGGCCGCCGAGCGTGCCCAGAACCCTTACCTGCAACCCGCTTTCCTGAGGAACTGATGTCCCGACCCAGAGCACTGTCCGGCTTCCCCGAGTTCACGCCGTCCGGACGGATCGTCGAACAGCGCGTGCTCGCCTCCCTTGCCCAGACCTTCGAGTTGCACGGCTTCGGCTCGATCGAGACCCGCGCGGTCGAGCCGATGGACCAGCTCACCCGCAAGGGTGAGATCGACAAGGAGGTCTTCGTCGTCCGCCGGCTGCACGCCGATGCAAGTGCCCGCGACGAACTCGGTCTGCATTTCGACCTGACCGTTCCGTTTGCACGCTACGTGCTGGAAAACTCCGGCCACCTGCAGTTCCCGTTCCGCCGGTACCAGATCCAGAAGGCGTGGCGTGGCGAGCGCCCGCAGGAGGGCCGCTACCGCGAGTTCACCCAGGCCGACATCGACATCGTCGGCTCGCAGACGCTCGCCGGCCACCACGATGTCGAGCTGCCGCTGGTGACCCTGGAGGCGCTGGAAAAGCTGCACGTCGACTTCGGCGTGCCGCCGGCCACGATGAGCGTGAACAACCGCCAGTTGAGCGAGGGCTTCTACCGCGGACTTGGTATCGAGGACCATCTGGCCGTGCTGCAGCGGGTGGACAAGCTCGACAAGATCGGGCCGGACGCCGTCCGTACGTTGTTGGTCGATGAGGTCGGGTTGAGCTCGGCGGCCGCCGACGCCTGCCTGAAGCTGGCCGGTGTTCGCAGCGCGGACGCGTCCTTCGTCGAGCAGGTCACCGCGCTGGGCGTTGAACACCCGCTGCTGACCGAGGGCCTGGAACTGCTGGCCGGCGTGGTCAGCGCGGCGAACACCCTCGTCCCCGGACGGCTGGTGGCCGACTTGAAGATCGCCCGCGGACTGGACTACTACACCGGCACGGTCTACGAGACCACGATGGCCGGCTACGAATCGATGGGCTCGATCTCGTCCGGCGGACGCTACGACTCGCTGGCCTCCGACGGCCGCACCACCTACCCGGGTGTCGGCCTGAGCATCGGGGTCAGCCGCATCCTGGTGCCGCTGGTCGGCAAGGGCGTGCTGACCGCGTCCCGGCCGGTGCCCAGCTGCGTCCTGGTCGCCGTCGACGACGAGGAATCCCGGTTCGCGGCCATGGCCACCGCCGCCCAGTTGCGGGCGCGCGGCATCGCCACCGAGGTGGCGCCGAAGGCGGACAAGTTCGGCAAGCAGATCCGCTACGCCGACCGTCGCGGTATTCCGTTCGTCTGGTTCGCCAGCGGTGAGGTGAAGGACATCCGCTCCGGCGAGCAGGTGCCCGCCGACGCCGACAGCTGGCTGCCGCCGGACGCGGACCTGCGTCCGTCCGTCGTAAGATCTCCTTCGGCCTAGTTGGGCCCCGGAAAGGACTTTTCGTGATTCGCACGCACAACGCGGGCAGCCTGCGCCCAGAACACGTCGGCACCCCGGTCACGCTGGCCGGTTGGGTGGCCAAGCGGCGCGACCTCGGCGGGGTGGCCTTCCTCGACCTTCGCGATGCCAGCGGCATCGTGCAGGTGGTGGTTCGCGACGACATTCTGGAGACCTCCGGTGCGCACGCGCTGCGCAACGAGTACTGCATCTCGGTGACCGGCGTGGTCGAGGCCCGCTCGGCCGACACGGTCAACCCGGCGCTGGCGACCGGCGAGATCGAGGTGGCCGCGTCGGGTCTCGAGGTGCTCAACCCGTCCGCGCCGCTGCCGTTCCAGCTCGACGAGCGCACCACTGTAAACGAGGACGCCCGGCTGAAGCATCGCTACCTTGACCTTCGCCGTGGCCGGATGCACGACGCGCTGGTGCTGCGCTCGGCGGTGACCCGGGCGATCCGGGAGACCTTGGACGGGCTCGAGTTCTACGACATCGAAACCCCGACGCTTACCCGCTCGACTCCTGAGGGTGCCCGCGACTTCGTGGTGCCCGCGCGCCTGCATCCGGGCTCCTGGTACGCGCTGCCGCAGAGCCCGCAGCTGTTCAAGCAGCTGCTGATGGTGGCCGGCATGGAGCGCTACTACCAGATCGCCCGCTGCTACCGGGACGAGGACTTCCGGGCCGACCGGCAGCCCGAGTTCACCCAGCTGGACGTCGAGATGAGCTTCGTCGACCAGGACGACGTGATCGCGGTGGCCGAAAAGGTGATGGCTGCGTGCTGGAAGCTGATCGGGGTCGAACTGCCGCTGCCGCTGCCGCGGATGACCTGGGCGGACGCGATGGCCGACTACGGCTCCGACAAGCCCGACCTGCGTTTTGAGAACAAGATTCGCGAGCTGACGTCGTTCTTCGCCGAGACCCCGTTCCGGGTGTTCCAGGCCGAGTACGTCGGCGGCGTGGTGATGCCTGGCGGCGGTTCGCAGCCGCGGCGCACCTTCGACGCCTGGCAGGACTGGGCCAAGCAGCGCGGCGCCAAGGGCCTGGCCTACGTCACCATCGGTGAGGACGGCGAGCTCGGCGGCCCGGTAGCCAAGAACATCACCGAGGCCGAGCGGGCCGGGCTGGCCGCCGCTATGGACGCTTCTCCGGGCGACTGCATATTCTTCGGTGCCGGACGCCGCGAGGCCACCCAGGAGCTGCTCGGCGCGGCCCGCCTGGAGATCGCGCGCCGCTGCGGACTGATCGACGAGAGCGAGTGGTCGTTCCTGTGGGTGGTGGACGCGCCGATGTTCAAGCTGCGTGAGGACGCGGAGGCGTCCGGTGATGTGGCGGTGGCCGGCGGCAAGTACACCGCTGTGCACCACGCGTTCACCTCACCCAAGCCGGAGTCGATGGACACCTTCGACACCGACCCGGGCAGTGCGCTCAGCTACGGCTACGACTTCATCTGCAACGGCAACGAGGTGGGCGGCGGCTCGATCCGTATCCATCGCCGCGACGTGCAGGAGCGGGTCTTCGCGGTGATGGGGCTCACCCCCGAGGAGTCGCTGGAGAAGTTCGGCTTCCTGCTGGACGCGTTCGCCTACGGCGCCCCGCCGCACGGCGGCATCGCCTTCGGCCTGGACCGGATGGTGATGCTGCTCGGCGGTTTCGAGACGATCCGCGACGTGATCGCCTTCCCGAAGTCGGGTGGCGGCTTCGACCCGCTCACGTCCGCGCCCGCCCCGATCTCGGCCAAGCAGCGCAAGGAAGCCGGCGTCGACTACGTCCCACCGGCCCCGAAGGCCCAGACACCCGCAACCCCAGCCACCTGACCCCCGCGCAAGCCGCCCCCAGGAAGCGCAAACTGGACAGTTGCGGCCAGTGACGGGCCAGAACTGTCCAGCTTGTGAAGGGGTCGAGGGCTAGCGCAGGTCTTCGCCGTTGTGGACGTTCCCTGAGTTGGTGCCCTCCTCAGCCGCCAGCAGGCCGTAGAGCTTGCGCCGGGTGGCGGCGAGCAGCGCGGTGGCTTCCATCAGTTGCGCGTCGGTGCCGCTGCGGGTGAGTTCCTTGGCGGCCCCGGCGAGGGTGGGGAACTCCTGCCAGAGGGCCCGGATCTGGTCGGAGCGCTGCCCGGACAGGGCTTCGTTGACGACCTCCCACGGCTTGGTCTGCACACCCTCGGCAGCCTGCCGGCCGGCGTCGGTGAGCCGAAAGGCCTTCTGGCCGTCATTGTCGAACGCCTCGATCAGGCCTTCGTCCTCCAGCTGCGACAGTGCGGGGTAGACCGCGCCCGGGCTGGGCTTCCAAGCCCCGTCGGTGCGCTCAGCCAGGGTCTGCATGATCTGGTAGCCGTTCAGCGGCTGCTCGGCGAGCAGCGCCAGGATGGACGTCCGGACGTGTCCCCGACGGCCGCGGCCGCGAGGTGCGGGCCCCATTGGGCCACCGGCGCCGAAGGGTCCACCGGGACCGAACGGACCACCTGGGCCGAAGCTCGGTCCGAACGGACCGCCCGGACCGAACCCGGGGCCGAAGCCCGGATGGCCGTGGCCGCGCCGACCACCGCGGCGGCGTCCGCGCGGCTCGCCCGGCTCGAAGTACTCATCATCGTGTCTGGATTCGTTCATGGTTGTTCTCCTTGTCAGATCGACGTAACTTCGTCGATATATCGAGAGTAGGTCGACAGGGCCGATTCGTCAAGCGGCGAGGCGTAGGGTGCTGGGGTGTCTTCGCCGAATCACCCTCGCCTCGGTTCCGCGTTCACCAACCTGTGGATCGCTACGCTGGCCAGCAACCTCGGCGACGGCATCGGGCGGGTCGCGATTCCGCTGCTGGCCGCACGACTCACCGACGACCCGCTCCTGATTGCTGCGTTGGGTGCGTTGGCGATGCTGCCGTGGCTGCTGTTCGCGATCCCCGCAGGCATCGTGATCGACTCCGCCGATCGGCGGCGCGTCCTGGCGTCCGCCCAGGCGGTTCGAGTGGTGGTGGCGGTGATCCTGTTGGTGCTGGTGGCCACCTCCGCGCTGACCATTTGGTGGCTGCTCGCGGTGGTCTTCGTCTACGGCATCTTCGAGACGCTCTACGACGGCGCGTCCCGCGCGATCCCGGCGAGCATCGTGCCGACCGCCGAGCTACCGCGAGCCAATGGACGGATCGAGGCCGGTGAGCAGGTGATGCAGAGCTTCGTCTCCGGGCCGCTCACGTCCGCGCTGTTCGCGGTATCGGTGCTGATACCGCTTGGCCTGAACGCGGCTGCCTTCGCGATCGCTGGGGTGCTGGCGCTGCTGCTGCCCGCGGCCGCGTCTGGACGCAGCGCGCCCGCGGCCGGGGACGACGACCCCAAGGTGCCCTGGTACCGCCAGTTCGGGGACGGCTGGCGCTTCCTGAAGGGCAACCGGATGCTGGTCACGCTCTGGCTGACCACCACGGTGGTGGGCATCTTCGTACAGCTGGCGCTGGCGAGCTACGTGCTCTTCGTCCTCGGGCCGCTCGGGGTGCCCGAGGCCTGGTTCGGGGTGTTCATGCTGAGCGGGGCCGTGGGCGCGATCATCGGCTCGCTGTCCACCGCCAGCCTGAAACGACGCTTCGATGCCGGCCCGGTGATGGCGATGTCCACCCTGGTCTCCGGCGTCGCGATCCTGGCCATGGGGCTGTGGCCGAAGGTGGTCGTAGCCGCGATCGCGAACGCACTGCTCAGCGCCTCGATCGTGACCTGGAACGTGCTGGTGATGTCGCTGCGCCAGGCGATCATCCCGGTCGCGCTGTTCGGCCGCGTCCAGGGCACCTGGCGGACGCTGCTGTGGGGCTCGATGCCGTTGGGCAGCGTCCTCGGTGGGCTGGTGGCCCGGGTCGATCTGGCTTTGCCGTTCCTGGTCGGCGGTGGCGCGACCACGCTGGTCGGCGTGATCTTCTTCGACTTCTACCGCCAGTTGCCGAACGCCGAGGACGTGGCGGTCGATGTCGGCGCTGCGGTGTAGCGTCGGCGCGTGAGTACGGATCTGTTCGGCAACCCCATCGACGAGCCCGCGGCAGCGGTCGGTGGGTCGCTGAGCAGCGCCGGGCACAGCGACACCCCGCTGGCGGTGCGGATGCGGCCACGCACGGTCGACGAGATCGTCGGCCAGAGCCACCTGCTCGGCCCGGGTTCGCCGCTACGCCGGCTGGCCGAGGGCCGCAACGCGATGTCGGTCTTCCTCTGGGGTCCGCCCGGCGTGGGCAAGACCACGATCGCCGCTGTGGTCTCGGCCACCGGGCAACGCCGCTTCGTGGAGCTGTCCGCGGTCACCGCCGGCGTCCGGGAGGTCCGCCAAGCCCTGGCCGAGGCACAACGCCAACTGGCCCGTGGTGTCGGCACCGTGCTGTTCGTCGACGAAGTGCACCGGTTCTCCAAGACCCAGCAGGACGTGCTGCTGCCCGCGGTCGAGAACCGCCTGGTCACCTTGATCGCGGCCACCACCGAGAACCCGTCCTTCTCGGTGATCTCGCCGCTGCTGAGCCGTTCGCTGCTGCTGACCCTGCAGCCGCTGACCGACGCCGACATCGGCGTGCTGCTCGATCGAGCTCTCACCGAAGAGCGTGGCCTCGGCGGGGCGTTCACGCTCACCGCGGACGCGCGGACGGCCCTGCTCCGTTTCGCCGGCGGCGATGCCCGTCGGGCCCTGACCTACCTGGAGGAAGCCGCCGCCGGCGCCGAAGCTCAGGACACCAGCGAGATCGACGCGGAGGTGGTCGGGGCAGCCGTCGACAAAGCGGCCGTCCGCTACGACCGGGACGGTGACCAGCACTACGACGTGATCAGCGCTTTCATTAAGAGTCTGCGCGGCTCGGACGTCCAGGCCGGGCTGCACTACCTGGCGCGAATGCTGGAGGCGGGGGAGGACCCGCGGTTCGTCGCGCGGCGGTTGATCATTCTCGCCAGCGAGGACATCGGCATGGCTGCGCCTTCGGTACTGCAGACCTGCGTGGCGGCGGCACAGGCAGTCGCGCTGATCGGTATGCCGGAAGCTCGGATCAACCTCGCGCAGGCGGTGGTCGCCTGTGCGCTGGCGCCCAAGTCGAACGCGGTGATCAAAGGGATCGACGCTGCCATCGCCGACGTCCGCGCCGGCCGGATCGGGACGGTGCCGCCGCACCTGCGCGACGCCCACTACCCGGGTGCCAAGGCTCACGGCCACGGGTCGGGCTACCAGTACGCCCACGACGCGCCGCACGGCGTGGCCGCCCAGCAGTACCTGCCAGACGAACTGGCCGGCGCGAAGTACTACGAGCCGACCGACCACGGCAACGAAGCGGCGCTCGCCGAGCGGCTGGCGATGCTCGAAGAGCTTTTGGGTAAAGACAATTCCTGACCAGCCGATAGGCTGCGCAGGTACACCCGGATCCCAGTTTGTGAGGTAGCCAATGTCCGCCGGAGAGGTCGCAGGTCTGATTGCAGCGATGGCTGCGGTCGCGTTTGTCGTGTTCTGCGCGGTCCCACTGCTCAAGCTGGGTCGGGTGCTCGAGGAACTGCGCTTGGCGGTGCGGGATCTCGGCCACAACTCGGTGCCGATTCTGCAGGAGCTGCGGGGAACGGTCGCCGCGACCAACAGTGAACTCGGCAAGCTCAGCCTGGTCACCGAGGATGTCGCGAAGGTCAGCGCCCACGCCACCGTGGTCAGCGAGAACGCGGCCCAGCTGTCGACGCTGTTCACTTCGACCCTCGGCGGTCCGATGATCAAGACGGCGGCCTTCACCTACGGCGTTCGCCAGGCGGTGGGCGGTCGCAAGCCGAGCAAGAAGGCCGGCAAGTGATGGGCAAACGACTCTTCTGGTTCGCGGTTGGTGTTGGCCTGACCGCACTGGTAGTGGTGAAGGGCCGCGAGTACTACGAGCGCTTCACGCCCAAGGGGGTGGCCGAGCAGCTAGAGAAGACCCGCAGCAGCGCGTCCGCCTGGCTGGGTGACTTCTTCGAGACCATGAACGAAGCCATGGACGAGCGCGAGGGTGAGTTGCGGGAGGCTCTCGGCCTGGTCGAGTGAATCCCACCCGACCAGGTGACCACCAGCCGCGAACACCACCGCCGGCGAGCAACGCCGGTTGAACCTCGAAAGACACGTGAACCATGAAAACTGCTGACATCCGCCAGCGCTTCCTCGACTTCTTCGCGGCGCGCGAGCACACCATCGTGCCGTCGACCCCGCTGGTCTACAACGACCCGACCCTGCTCTTCGTCAACGCCGGCATGGTGCCGTTCAAGCCGTACTTCACCGGCGCGGAGGACGCGCCCTTCAAACGTGCGGTGAGCGTGCAGAAGTGCGTTCGCACCCTCGATATCGAAGAGGTCGGCAAGACCACCCGGCACGGCACCTTCTTCCAGATGAACGGCAACTTCTCCTTCGGCGACTACTTCAAGGAAGGCGCCATCGAGTACGCCTGGGAGTTGGTCACCGGGTCGCCGGCCGAGGGTAACTACGGCTTCGACCCCGACAAGGTGTGGGTCACCGTCTACCTCGACGACGACGAGGCGGCCGGGCTGTGGCGCAAGGTGGGCATCCCGGATGAGCGCATCCAGCGGCGCGGGCTGAAGGACAACTACTGGCACATGGGCATTCCCGGCCCGGGCGGCCCGTGCAGCGAGATCTACATCGACCGCGGCCCCGAGTTCGGCCCGGACGGTGGCCCGATCGTGGACGAGGACCGCTTCCTGGAGATCTGGAACCTGGTCTTCCAGACCGAGGAGCTTTCCGCCGTCCGCGCCAAGGACGACTTCGACGTCGCCCGTCCGCTGCCGGCCAAGAACATCGACACCGGCATGGGCCTGGAGCGCACCGCGTACCTGCTGCAGGGCGTGGCCAACATGTACGAGATCGACGAGATCTTTCCGGTGATCAAGCACGCCGCCGAACTCGCCGGCACCACCTACGGCAAGGATCAGCAAGCTGACATCCGGCTGCGGGTGGTCGGCGACCACGTCCGCTCGGCGCTGATGCTGATGACCGACGGGGTGACCCCGGGCAACGAGGCGCGCGGCTACGTGCTGCGCCGGCTGCTGCGCCGCAGCATCCGCTCGATGCGTCTGCTCGGCGTCCAGGACAAGGTGCTGCCCGAGCTGCTGCCGACCAGCCGCGACCTGATGGCCACGTCCTACCCGGAGATCACCGAGCATTGGGCCCGGGTCAGCCAGGTCGCCTACGCCGAGGAGGAGGCGTTCGCCCGGACGCTGGCCGCCGGCACCCAGATCTTCGACCTCGCCGCCGGCCAGGCCAAGACCGAGCAGGTCACCGAGATCAGCGGTGACCGGGCCTTCGCCCTGCACGACACCTACGGCTTCCCGATCGACCTGACCCTGGAGATGGCCGCCGAGCAGGGCCTCAGCGTCGACCAGGCGGGTTTCCGCCGGTTGATGCAGGAGCAGAAGGACCGGGCCAAGGCCGACGCGCGCGCCAAGAAGGGCGCGACGGTAGCCACCGAGGCCTACCGGACGCTGCGCAGCGCCGGCGAGGTGCCTTTCCTCGGCTTCACCGACCTGACCGCGGACGCGACCGTCCGCGGCATCGTCGCCGGTGGCCAACTGGTCAACCGTGCGGCGACCGGTGACGTGGTCGAGGTGGTGCTCGACCAGACCCCGTTCTACGCCGAAGCTGGCGGCCAGGACGCCGACACCGGCCTGATCACCGGTGACGGCGCCACCCTGGAGGTGCTGGACGTGCAGCGTCCCGTCCAGGGCCTGGTGGTGCACAAGGTGCGGGTCGCCGACGGCGAACTCGCCTCCGGCGCCCGGATGGTGGCGCAGGTGGACGCGGCCGCGCGGGCCGGTGCCTGCCAGGCGCACACCGCCACCCACATCGTCAACGCCACCCTGCGGCAGTTGCTGGGGGAGTCCACCCACCAGGCGGGCTCGTACAACAAGCCCGGCTACCTGCGCTTCGACTTCAACGCCACCGGCGCACTCAGCCACGGCCTCCGCGAGGAACTCGAAGGCGTGGCCAACGAGGCGATCCGCGCCGACTACGAGGTGACCGCGCAGGAGATGCCGCTGGCCCAGGCCAGGGCGCTCGGTGCGCAGGCGATGTTCGGTGAGAAGTACGGCGACATCGTCCGGATGGTCGAACTGGCCGGGCCGTGGTCGCGCGAACTGTGTGGCGGCACCCACGTGAAGCGCACCTCGCAGATCGGGCTGCTCAGCCTGCTGGGCGAGGCTTCGGTGGGCTCTGGTCTGCGTCGGGTGGAGGCTTTCGTCTCGGCGGACGCGTTCGCGCACCTTGCGAAGGAGCGCGCGCTCGTCGCCGGGCTGGCCGACCTGCTGAAGGTGCAGCCCGACCAGCTCAGCGACCGCGTCGAGAAGCTGGTCGCCCAGGTCAAGGCCGCCGAGAAGGAAATCGCCGCGCTGCGCAGCCGCGAACTGCTGGCCAACGTGCCGGGGCTGGTCGCGGCCGCGACTTCGACTGGTGCGTACGAGCTGGTCAGCAAGCACCTGCCCGGTACTTCGGCGGACGACCTGCGCTCCCTGGCCATGGAAGTGCGGACGGCCTTCGGCGCGCGTCCGGGTGTGGTTGCGCTGATCGGCGGCGATGCGAAGCCGGCGCTGATCGTGGCCACGACGGCAACGGCCCGGGAGTTGGGCGCGAAGGCCGGCGCCCTGGTGAGCGTGGGTGCGGCAGCGCTCGGTGGCCGTGGCGGTGGCCGGGACGACCTTGCCCAGGGCGGCGGCGCCAACGCCGACGCGGCACCGGCGGCACTGGCTGCGATCAGCGCCGCGCTGGCGGGCTGAGCGTGCGCACCGGCGTCCGGCTGGCGCTCGACTGGGGCAAGGCCCGGATCGGGGTCGCGGCGAGCGACCCGTCCGGCATCCTGGCGCACCCGGTGGAGACGATCCCGGCCGGCCCGGACGCCTTCGCGCGGGTACAGCGGCTGGTAGCCGAGTACGAGCCGATCGAGGTGGTGCTCGGGCTGCCGCGCAACCTGGCCGGCGTTGAGGGCCCGGCCGCGCTGGCGATCCGCCAGGTCGCGGCCGAGTTGGTGGCAAAGTTGGGCGCGCTACCCGTCCGGCTGGTGGACGAGCGACTGACCACCGTGACCGCGTCCCGGCAACTCAGCGGCGCCGGACGCAACACCCGCAAGCAGCGCGCCGTGATTGACCAGGCCGCGGCCGTGGCACTCTTGGAACAGGCTCTGCAGTACGAGCGCACCACCGGACTACCGCTCGGCAGCATCGTCGAGCCCCGCGAGGAAACCAGGAAGGATTCCAGCGCATGAGCAACCGAATGCCCGGAGAGATTCGAGACCCGGACACCGGAAAGATCGACTACAAGGAGATCTGGTACAAGCTGCGCTCCGCCTTCGCGGTGCTGCTGTCGCTGGCTGTGCTCGCTGGCGCGGGCTGGTTCGTCTACGACAAGGCCCGGGGCGCCTGGATGGAGTTCCGCACCGCGGAGGACTACATCGGCGAAGGGGTGGCCCCGGTCGAGGTGACGATTCCCGAGGGCGCGACGCTCGGTCAGATCTCGGACATCCTCGTGCAGGCGAAGGTGGTCAAGACCGCCAAGGCGTTCGATCGCGAGGCCGAGGCCAACGCAGATTCGAAGACGATCCAGCCCGGCAAACGCATGATGAAGACCGAGCTGCCGGCCAAGGTCGCCTTGAGCATGTTGCTGGACAAGAACCTCATCATCCGCAACCGCTTCACCCTTGCCGAAGGCAAGTGGCTCGCTCAGCAGTACCCGGTGATGGAGAAGGCCACCGGCGTCACGGTGAAGGAGTTCAAGGCCGCCGCCAAGGACTGGAAGAAGCTCGGCCTGCCAACCTGGGCCGAGCACGGTCTGGAAGGCTTCCTGTTCCCGGACACCTACGAGGTCCCGGAGAAGCCCACCGCCAAGTCGGTGATCAAGATGGCCACCAAGCAGTTCGCCGCGGTGGCCAAGGAACTGGATCTGGAGGCCACGGCCGAGGAGATGGGGCGCACGCCCTATCAGGTGCTGGTGATGGCGAGCATCGTCGAGAAGGAGACCTTCAAGGCCGAGGACCGCCCGAAGGTTGCCCGGGTGATCCTCAATCGGCTGAAGGCGGGGACCCCGTTGGGCATGGACTCGGTCATCGCCTACGCAGTGAAGAAGTCCGGCGTCCTCGAACTGACCGCTGAGGACCTGGCCATCGACTCGCCCTACAACACCCGCACCCGCAAGGGGTTGCCGCCCACGCCGATCAACAGCCCGACGAAGTCCGCCATCGAGGCCGCGTTGCACCCGGCTGAGGGTGACTGGACGTACTTCATCACGGTCGATCCCTCGAGCGGCGAAACGTTGTTCACCGCCAACTACGACGAGTTCCTGGCGGGGAAGCAGAAGTACAAGGACTGGTGCGAAGCAAGCAAAGAGAACCGCAAGGTTTGTTACGGAGAGTAGGCGAATGCTTCGTTACCTGACTGCAGGGGAATCCCACGGCCGAGCCCTGGTTGCGACCATCGAGGGGCTGCCCGCGCACGTGCGGATCACCACCGCTGACATCGCGGACGCGCTCGCGCGACGGCGGCTGGGCACCGGTCGCGGCGCTCGGATGAAGTTCGAGGCCGACGAGGTCACGCTGCTCACCGGAGTGCGTCACGGCGAGACCCTGGGTTCGCCGGTGGCGATCATGGTGGGCAACTCGGAGTGGCCCAGGTGGGAGACCGTGATGGCTCCCGACCCGGTGGACGCAGCCGAACTCGAGCAGCTTGCCCGCAACGCAGCGCTCACCCGCCCGCGTCCCGGGCACGCCGACCTCGCGGGCATGCAGAAGTACGACTGGGACGAATCCCGGCCGATCCTTGAACGCGCGTCCGCACGGGAGACCGCGGCCAGAGTCGCACTCGGACGGTTGGCGGCGAACTTCCTTGAGCAGGCGTTCGGCATTCAGGTACTCAGCCATGTGGTGCGGATTGGTGGCGCGGCGGTCGGCGACTCAGGCCCTTCGTCCCTTCGACACGCTCAGGGTGAACCAAGCTCAGGGAGCGTTCCGCTGCCGGGTGATCTGGCTGCCATCGACGCACACCCCGTCCGCTGTTTCGACCCGGTTGCCGGTGCGGCCATGCTCGCCGAGATCGCCACGGCGAAGGCCGAGGGGGACACCCTCGGTGGGGTCGTGGAGGTGCTGGCCTACGGCGTACCCGCCGGACTGGGTTCGCACATCCAGTGGGACCGGCGTTTGGACGCGAAGCTCGCGCAGGCATTGATGGGCATCCAGGCGATCAAGGGCGTTGAGGTCGGGGACGGCTTCGGGCTGGCGGCAACGCGCGGCAGCCTCGCCCACGACGAGATGGTCCCCGGCGCGGATGGCGTCGAGCGGCTCTCGAATCGCTCCGGCGGCACCGAGGGTGGCATGAGCAACGGCGAGCCGCTGCGCGTCCGGGCTGCCATGAAGCCGATCGCGACCGTCCCGCGGGCCCTGCGCACGATCGACGTGAGCACCGGTGAGGCCGCCCAGGCGCACCACCAGCGCTCCGACATCTGCGCGGTACCGGCCGCCGGGGTGGTCGCCGAGGCGATGGTCGCGCTGGTGCTCGCCGAGGTTGCGCTGGAGAAGTTCGGCGGGGACTCGGTGGCCGAGACCCGGCGCAACTACGAGGCCTACCTGAGCCGGTTGGCCGAGCGGCGACTGGCTTGACCCCTGCGCTCACGCTGATCGGCATCCCCGGGTCGGGTAAGACAACGGTGGGCGAACTGCTCGCCGCGCAACTCCAACTGCCGTTCATCGACGTGGCCGAACTGGTGGAAGCCGAAGTGGGCGGCTCCGCGCCGGAGTTCTTCGCCGGTGCCGGCGAGGCTGCCTACCGTGAGATCGAGGAAGCCGTGACGCTCGCGGCCCTGGATGAGACTGCAGTGATTGCGCTGAGCAGCGGTGCGATCGATTCGGCAGCCGTGCGAGGAGTGCTGGGCGGCGAAGTCGTCTGGCTGCGCACCAACGTCTCGACGGCCACCCGGCGGCTGAGCATGAATGCGCTGGGCATGGCGGCGCTGGTCGCCATTCGGAATCGCATGGACGCGATGCTGAGCCAACGGGCACCCTGGTACTCCGAAGTGGCCACCCAGGTGGTGGACACTGACCGGTTGACGCCGACCGAGGTGGCGGCAGCCGTCCTCGAGAACCAGGGAGGGCACTGATGACTTGGGAGCCGATCGACGTCGCGACCGAACAGCCCTACCAGGTACTGATCGACTCCGGTGTGGCGAAGCTCCTGCCCCAGTTCCTGGACGGCGTGGATCGGGTCGCTGTCATCCACCCGCCCTCTCTGGCCGACAAGCTCGCGGTCGTGACCGCAGGGCTGGATCAGCAGATCACCACGATCCCGGTGCCGGACGGCGAGAGCGGCAAGACCGCCCACGTGCTGACCGGCTGCTGGGAGGCGCTGGCCGAGGCCGGCTTCACCCGGTCGGACGCGATCGTTGGCCTGGGCGGTGGTGCGGCTACCGACCTGGCCGGCTTCGTCGCGGCCACCTGGCTGCGCGGCGTGAAGTACATCGCACTACCGACCACCCTGTTGGCCATGGTGGACGCGGCCGTCGGCGGTAAGACCGGCATCAACCTGGCCGCAGGCAAGAACCTCGTGGGCGCCTTCCACGAGCCGTTCACTGTGCTCGGCGACCTGGATTTCCTGCATACCCTGCCCGCCGGCGAGCTGCGTTCAGGCATGGCCGAGGTGCTGAAGTGCGGCTTCATCGCCGATCCGGAGATCCTCACCGAGTTCGAAGCCGATGTCACGGCGGCGCTGCAACCAGCCAGCGCGGTGCAGGCAAAGCTGATCCGCCGCGCGGTCCGGGTCAAGGCGGCGGTGGTCGCCAGCGACCTGCGCGAGCGGACGTCTGAGGGCGGCAACATCGGGCGAGAGGCACTCAACTACGGGCACACGCTCGGACACGCCATCGAACGCTCGGAGCACTTCCGCTGGCGTCACGGTGAAGCGGTTGCGGTAGGCATGGTCTTCGCCGCGACGCTGGCCCATTCGGCGGGGCTGATCGACGCCGAACTGCTGGCCCGCCATCGGCATGTGCTGGAACTCGCCGGGCTGCCTACCCGCTACCCGCAAGGGCCGTGGTTGGAGTTGCGCGACGCGATGAACCTGGACAAGAAGTCCCGCGGATCCAGCCTTCGGTTCGTGGTGCTGGGTGGCTTGGGCATGCCCCGCATTCTGCAGGGTTCGAGCGAGGGCGAGTTGGCTGACGCCTACCTCACCATGAACTCGATCTGAGCGGGCGCCGATGTACGTGCCTGTGCACTTCGCGATGAGTGCCGACCAGATCGCGGACGTGCTCGCGTCCGCGCCTGCCGGGGACCTGGTGACCGACGGTCCGGACGGTCTGACCGCAACCTACGTGCCGATGCTCTGGGACCCGGAATCCGGCAGCCTGATCGGCCACCTGTCCAGGGTGAACGCGCAGTGGCGCGACGCCGGCGAAGCCCTGTTCATTGTCCACGGGCCGGACGACTACATCGCGGCCGACTGGCTCAGCACACCGGCAGCGGACAGCGTCCCGACCTGGAACTACGTCACCGTCCACGTTTACGGCACGCTGGTCGCCCACGACGATCCAGACTGGACGCTGGCCGCCGTCCGCCGGCTGAGCAGAGCGCACAGCGACCCGGCCATCGACGATCTGCCTGCCGACGAGGTGGCCAAGCTGTTGCGGGCCGTGGTGGGCGTGGAGTTGCGTGACCTGCGGATGGTCGGCAAGGCCAAGATGAGCCAGAACAAGTCGCCGCAGGTGGTCGGCCAGGTGATCGACGGACTGCGGGACGCCGGTGGGGTCGACACCGCTGCCTGGATGGCGGAGCACTCGCTACCGCGAGCCGAGGCGAAGGCTGCGCTGTTGGCCGCCATCCGCGAGCGCGGCTAGACTGAGCGACCGCGATTGCTCAGCTAACGAAAGCGGACTCCTCGAATGGCAACCATTTCCACCAATGACCTCAAGAACGGCGTGGTCCTCGACATCGACGGCCAGCTTTGGACCGTGATCTGGTTCCAGCACCACAAGCCGGGCAAGGGCAACACCGTCGTCCGCAGCAAGCTGAAGCACGTGCTCACCGGCAAGGTCGTGGATCGCACCTTCAACTCCGACACCAAGGTGGAGTCGGCGAACGTCGACCGCCGCGAGATGCAGTACCTGTACCACGACGGCGAGGCGTACGTCTTCATGGACACCGACACCTACGACCAGCTCAACCTGAGCGAGGAAGTGGTCGGGGACGCGAAGAACTACCTGCTGGAAAACCAGGTGGCCACCGTCGCGCTGCACGAAGGCAACCCGCTGTACATCGACCTGCCCACCTCAGTGGAACTCGAGATCACCTACACCGAGCCGGGCCTGCAGGGTGACCGCTCCACGGGCGGCACCAAGCCCGCGACCGTGGAGACCGGCCTGCAGATCCAGGTGCCGCTCTTTCTCACCACCGGTGAGCGGGTCAAGGTGGACACCCGTGACGGCAGCTACCTTGGTCGGGTCTGAGTGACCTCTCCCGAGCCGGGCAAGAAGCTCTCCACCCGCACGAAGGCTCGCAAGCGGGCCCTCGACATCCTGTTTGAAGCCGACTTGCGCGGGCTGCCCGCGACCGAGGTGCTCGCCGCGCACACCGCTGAAGCCGATCCGCCGGTGCGGCCGTTCACGGCCGACCTGGTGCGCGGTACCTTCACGAATCTGCGGCTGCTGGACACGCTGATCGCCAGCCACCTGCCGTCCGGCTGGACGCTGGAACGGATGCCCCGGGTCGATCGCAACCTTGCCCGCCTGACCGCCTACGAACTCGGTCACACCGAGATCGACACCGCGATCGCGCTGGCCGAGTGCATGACCCTGGCCGGCGAGCTCTCCACCGACGACTCCCCGGGCTTCCTGAATGGCGTCCTGGCCGCGGTGGCCCGCGACGTCCGTCCGGCCTAACCACTCGGTCCACCGGCCACAAAGCGAAGTCGTTTGAACTTGCCAGTAGAACTGCGCCTTGGGGTAACCACGGACTGGCGCGCGATCGGAGCGTCCGGAACGGTTTGCTAGTCTCGGCGCTGGCACTCGCCCGCTTATCTCGTAAAGGACGTCCATGCCCAGCAGCCTGTTCAGCACCTCGGCGTTACCGGCTTTGCTGGTTCTGGAGGACGGCAGGTGGTTCCGCGGCAGTTCGTTCGGCGCTGCGGGGGAGAGCTTCGGCGAGGCGGTCTTCAACACCGGAATGTCGGGCTACCAGGAGACCCTCACCGATCCCAGCTACCACCGCCAGGTCGTCGTGGCCACCGCGCCGCACATCGGCAACACCGGCTGGAACGACGAGGACGACGAGTCCAAGCGCATCTGGGTGGCGGGCTACGTCGTGCGCGACCTGTCGCGCGTCCGCTCGAACTGGCGCTCGAACCGCTCCCTGGACACCGAACTGCGCAACCAGGGCGTGGTGGGCATTGCCGAGGTCGACACCAGGGCGATCACCCGGCACCTGCGTGAGCGCGGGGCGATGCGGGTGGGGATCTCCACCGTCGAACTCGATCCGGAGAAACTGCTGGCCAAGGTGCTGCAGGCGCCGCCGATGGCCGGCGCCAACCTGGTGGCCGACGTCACGGTGACCGAGGCTTCGGTTACACCGGCGGTGGGGGAGAAGCGGTTCACCGTCGCGGCGATCGACCTCGGCATCAAGGACATGACCCCGCAGCGGATGAGTGAGCGTGGCATCGAGGTGCACGTGCTGCCAGCCACGGTGAGCGTCGCCGAGATCCGCGAGCTCGCCCCGGACGGGGTCTTCTTCTCCAACGGGCCCGGCGACCCAGCCGCGGCGACCGCAGCGGTCGAACTGCTCACCGAAGTGCTGGACGCCGGCCTGCCCTACTTCGGCATCTGCTTCGGCAACCAGATCTTCGGCCGCGCACTTGGTTTCGGCACCTACAAGCTGAAGTACGGCCACCGTGGGATCAACCAGCCGGTGATGGACCTGACCACCCGAAAGGTCGAGATCACCGCCCACAACCACGGCTTCGCAGTGGACGCACCCCTGGACCGGCATACCGTCACCCGCTGGGGGAAGGCGCGGGTATCTCACATCGGCCTCAACGACCAGGTGGTGGAGGGCCTCGAACTGCGTGACGACCGCGGCGGGCTGCTCGGCTTCTCGGTGCAGTACCACCCCGAGGCTGCGGCCGGCCCGCACGATGCGGGGTACCTCTTCGACCGCTTCGTCGACATGATGGCGGCCCGGGGCGGCCAAGAGGTGGCTGAGCCCACCGAAGGCCCGCCGACCCTTCGTCAAGCTCAGGGAACGGAAGAGGACGCCTGATGCCACGCCGTACCGACATCAACTCGATCCTGGTGATCGGGTCCGGCCCGATCGTGATCGGCCAGGCCTGCGAGTTCGACTACTCCGGCACCCAGGCCTGCCGCGTGCTGCGCGAGGAGGGTTTCCGGGTGATCCTGGTGAACTCCAACCCGGCCACGATCATGACCGACCCCGAGTTCGCGGACGCCACCTACATCGAGCCGATCCGTCCCGAATACCTGGAGCAGGTGATCGCCACCGAGCGTCCGGACGCGCTACTGGCCACCCTGGGCGGACAGACCGCGCTGAACGCCGCGGTCACCCTCGCCGAGACCGGAGTGCTGGAGAAGTACGGCGTCGAGCTGATCGGAGCGTCCATCGAGGCGATCCAGAAGGGCGAGGACCGGGAGAAGTTCAAGGAAATCGTCGCCTCCCTGGACGTGCCCGGCGTCAACCCGGAGGTCGCCCGCTCCGCCATCTGCCACACCATGGACGAGGTGCTCGCCGCCGCTGATCAGCTCGGCTACCCGGTGGTCGTCCGACCCTCCTTCACGATGGGCGGGGTCGGTTCGGGCTTCGCGCACGACGAGACCGAACTGCGCCGGATCGCGGGCCGCGGCCTGCAGGCGTCCCCGGTCACCGAGGTGCTGATCGAGGAGTCGGTGCTCGGCTGGAAGGAGTACGAGCTCGAGGTGATGCGCGACACCGCCGACAACGTGGTGGTGGTCTGCAGCATCGAGAACCTCGACCCGATGGGCGTGCACACCGGCGACTCGATCACCGTGGCGCCGGCGATGACCCTCACCGACCGCGAGTATCAGGCCATGCGCGACGTCGGCATCGCCGTGATCCGTGCGGTCGGCGTCGACACCGGCGGCTGCAACATCCAGTTCGCGATCCATCCCGACAACGGCCGACTGATCGTGATCGAGATGAACCCCCGGGTCTCACGCTCGTCCGCGCTGGCGTCCAAGGCCACCGGCTTCCCGATCGCCAAGATCGCGGCCAAGGTGGCGGTCGGCTACACCCTGGACGAGATCCCCAACGACATCACCGCCGAAACGCCGGCCTCCTTCGAGCCGGCGCTCGACTACGTCGTGGTCAAGGCGCCGCGGTTCGCCTTCGAGAAGTTCCCGACCGCCGATTCCACCCTGACCACGCACATGAAGAGCGTGGGCGAGGCTATGGCCATCGGCCGCAACTTCACCGAGGCGCTCGGCAAGGCGCTGCGTTCGCTTGAGGACGCGAAGGCCGGTTTCGACTTCACCGGCGAGATCGCCGAAAGCCTGGACGAACTGCTGGCCACCATGAACCGACCGCACGACGGCCGGCTGAACGTAGTGATGCAGGCCTTCCGGCTGGGCGCCACCGCCGCGCAGATCCACGACGCCACCAAGATCGATCCCTGGTTCGTGGACCAGTTGCAGCTGATCTACGAGGTCGCCCAGCACGTCCGCACTGCCCCCGAGCTGACCGCGGACGTGCTTCGGCTGGCCAAGCGCCATGGGCTGTCCGACGGGCAGATCGCCAAGCTGCGCAACCTGTCGACCGACGTGGTGCGGGGCGTCCGGTGGGCGCTCGGGGTGCGTCCGGTCTACAAGACCGTGGACACCTGCGCGGCCGAGTTCGCCGCGCACACGCCGTACCACTACTCCTCGTACGACGAGGAGACCGAGGTCGAGCCGCGCACCAAGCCGGCCGTGCTGATCCTTGGCAGCGGGCCGAACCGCATCGGCCAGGGCATCGAGTTCGACTACTCCTGCGTGCATGCTGCGATGGCTCTGCGGGCCGCCGGCTACGAGGCCGTGATGGTCAACTGCAACCCGGAAACGGTCTCGACCGACTACGACACCTCCGACCGGCTCTACTTCGAACCGCTCACGCTGGAGGACGTCCTTGAGGTCTACCACGCCGAGGCGCAGGCCGGCCCGGTGGCCGGAGTGATCGTGCAGCTCGGCGGTCAGACCCCGCTAAAGCTGGCCCAGGCGCTCAAGGACGCCGGCGTGCCGATCGTGGGGACGCCGCCGGAGGCGATCAACCTCGCCGAGGAGCGGGGCGCGTTCGGCAGGGTGTTGGCGGACGCGGGCCTGCCGGCTCCGGCCTACGGCATGGCCGAGTCGGCGGAGCAGGCGCTCCGGATCGCCCATGACATCGGCTACCCAGTGCTGGTGCGCCCCTCCTATGTGCTCGGCGGTCGCGGCATGGAGATCGTCTACGACGACGCCTCGCTGGCCTCCTACATCGAGCGGGCGACCGACATCACCCCCGCCCACCCGGTGCTGGTCGACCGCTTCCTCGACGACGCGATCGAGATCGACGTGGACGCCCTGTACGACGGCACCGACCTGTATCTCGGCGGGGTGATGGAGCACATCGAGGAGGCCGGCATCCATTCCGGCGACTCGGCCTGTTCGTTGCCGCCGATCACGCTCGGCAACGAGGTGATCGAGCAGATCCGCCGCTCCACCGAGGCGATCGCCGCTGGCGTGGGCGTGCGCGGACTGCTGAACATCCAGTACGCCCTGCTCGGCGACATCCTGTACGTGCTTGAGGCCAACCCGCGGGCTTCGCGGACGGTCCCGTTCGTTTCGAAGGCCACCGACACCCAGTTGGCCAAGGCCGCCACCCGGATCTCGCTTGGCGCGACGATCGCGGAACTGCGGGCCGAGGGCATGCTGCGTACCGGCATGGACGGCACCGCCACCATCGAGGCTGCGCCGATCGCGGTGAAGGAAGCCGTGATGCCGTTCAACCGGTTCCGTACCGCGGACGGCTCCTGGGTCGACACCCTGCTCGGCCCCGAGATGAAGTCGACCGGTGAGGTGATGGGCCTCGACCTGACCTTCGGGACGGCGTTCGCGAAGAGCCAGGCGGCCTCGTTCGGCGCGGTGCCCACGTCCGGGACGGTGTTCGTCTCAGTGGCCAACCGCGACAAGCGGCACGCGATCTTCCCGGTGAAGCGGCTGGCCGACCTGGGCTTCAAGGTGCTGGCGACCGAAGGCACCGCGCAGGTGCTGCGCCGTCAGGACGTGGACGTCACCGTGATCCGGAAGAACTCCCAGGGGCCAGGGCCGAATGGTGAGAAGACCATCGTGCAGGCCATCCTTGACGGCGAGGTCGACCTGATCTTCAACACCCCGCAGGGCGTCTCGAAGGACGGCAACCCGCGCCGGGACGGCTGGGAGATCCGTTCGGCCGCGATCCTCGCCGACGTGCCCTGCGTGACCACGGTGCAGGGTCTTTCCGCTTGTGTGCAGGGCATCGAGGCACTCGGCCGCGGCGCGGTCGGCGTCCGTTCGCTGCAGGAGTGGAGCGCCGGCGTCCGCGCGGAGCTGGCCGGCCAGGACGCCGGCTGATGGGCCTACCCGCCGGGTTGCTCAACGCCGGTTACGTCGAACTGCTGCGGCCGCTGCTGTTCGGCAGCTTCGGCGGTGACCCGGAGGCGATCCACGAGCAGATGATCCACGCGCTCGCGGGTGTGGGTTCGGCCGCGCCCGTGCGCGCGCTCACCTCGCTGCTGGCAGCCAGCCAGGGGCACCCGGTCCGCGTGGCCGGAATCAACTTCCCGGGGCGGGTCGGCCTGGCCGCGGGCATGGACAAGGACGCGTCCGCGGTGCTGGCGTGGCAGGGCCTCGGTTTCGGTCACGCCGAACTGGGCACCGTGACCGCGCAGGCCCAGCCGGGCAACGACCGTCCGCGGGTGTTCCGGCTGCGCAGCACCGGCGCGCTGATCAACCGCATGGGATTCAACAACCCGGGCGCGGCGGCGGTGGCGGCCACGCTCGCGTCCCGCAACGTCTACCGCGGCAACGGTGTGGCCGGGATTCCGATCGGCATCTCCATCGGCAAGACCAAGGTCGTCGATCTGGCCGATGCGGTCGAGGACTATCTGACCTCGCTGCGCCTGCTGGCCGCGCACGCCGACTATGTCGCGGTGAACGTCTCCAGCCCGAACACCCCTGGACTGCGTAGCCTGCAGGACGCCGGCGCCCTGGCCGAACTGCTCGGTGCTCTGGTCGCCGAAACCTGTCTCGCTTCGCCCGCGGCGGCGGGGCTGCCGATCTTCGTCAAGGTGGCGCCGGATCTCACCTGGAGCCAGCTGGACGAAGTCCTCGCCACTGCGCAGGACGCGGGCGTGGCCGGCCTGATCGCGACAAACACGACGCTGGCAAGGGACGGTCTGGCGTCGGCCGACCAGCACCTGGCCGACCAGGCCGGGGGGCTGTCCGGTAGCCCGCTCACCGTCCGCGCGCGCGAGGTCGTGGCCTACCTGACCCGGCACACCGAACTGCCGG
>JAKOQD010000138.1 GCA_029778515.1 Actinomycetes bacterium | reverse complement strand
GGTGCCAGGTCCGGCAGCGGCAGCCGCAGCAATGGCCGGGCAGATAGTGCGCCCGAGACCGCGAGCAGCGGCAGCACCGACCAGAACACCCAGTGCCAGGACAGGTTCTCGCTCAGCCAGGCGGCCACCGGTGGCCCGACGAACGACGGCGCCATCCAGGCGAACGAGAAGCCGGTCATCATCACCGCGCGTTCGTGCCCGTCGAAGACCAGCCCGACCAGAACCATGATCGCCAGGTTCATGGTGCCGCCGCCGAGGCCCTGCACGACGCGCGCGCCGATCAGCAGCGGCATGGTCGGCGACATCGCCGCGAGCACCACGCCGACGGTGAACAGCCCGAACCCGATCATCAGCGGACGCACCGGTCCGAAGCGGTCACAGGCAAGCCCGGCGGCGACGATCGCGAAGGTCTGCGCGATCACGAAACCGGTGAACGTCCAGGCGTAGTAGTCGTGGCCACCGAGGTCCTTGGCTGCGGCGGGCATCGCCGTGAGCACGGCCATCGCCTCGAAAGCGGTCGCCACGACACAGAGCAGGATGCCGACGACAAACCCACGCCGCGAATGCGCCTGCGCCTGGGTTTCGCCGGGGGTGGTCACGTTGATCGATCCTGCCACAACGTGCTGGGCGCGGTTTCGGGCGGACTGCGCTTTGGGTAGGTTGGACGGTGTCCGGCGACGCGAGCAGGAGGGCCAGATGACCACGGAACAGCCGCAGACGATCACCATCGTCAAGGAGCGCACCGAGGAACGCACCGACCTGCGTCCCGAGGAGGGCGACCACGAACGGTTCTCGCACTACGTGCCGAAGGCGAAGCTGACCGAAGCCATGGTGATGGGCACTCCGGTGATCGCGCTCTGCGGGAAGGTGTGGGTTCCCTCCCGCAACCCCGACCGGTTCCCGGTCTGTCCAGAATGCAAGGAGATCTGGGCGTCCTTGCGTCCGGGCGAGGGCGACAACTGAGGCTGGGGGACGCATGGCCGGCAAGACCCTGATCGTGCTGCGGCACGCGAAATCGTCCTGGCACACCGACGCGCCCGACCTGCGTCGCCCCCTGTCGGAGCGGGGCCGGCGGGACGCGGTCGTGGCCGGTGGGATGCTCGCCGATTACCACATCGACGTGGTGCTCGCGTCGACTGCTGTGCGCGTCCAGCAGACCTGGGAACGGGCCCAGCTCGGCGGCGCCGAGTGCGCGGACGTCCGCAGCTCCGAAGCGATCTACCACGCCTGGCCGGGCGAGCTGCTGGCCGAACTCCACGAGTTGGACGAGAGCCTGCACACCGCGCTGCTGATCGGCCACCAGCCCACCCTCGGTGACCTGGTCACGACGCTGGCCAAGCCGTCCGCGTTGGCTGACCAGGTCGCGCGGAAGTTCCCCACCTCAGGCCTGGCGGTACTCACCTACCGCGGCGCCTGGAAGACCCTGTCTGCGGGCAAAGCCACTTTGAAAAGGTTCGAGGTGCCACGGGGCTGAGCAACCCAGCCGTTCGCCTGCGAGGCCTCAGCAACGGGGCTAACGTGAGCCGCAAGGTTGATCGAACCCCGCTTCAAGCGGGCTGGATCGGCTCAACGACAACCCTTTCCGTGGGTAGACATGTGGTTCAAGGCAGTCGCGTCCACGGCCATCCTTACCGGCCTCTTCATCACCGGTTGCAGCGCAACGGCTGCGCCACCGCACCGAGAAGTGCACCACCAACGGCAAACCGAACGGCGGCAAGTGGGGCTGGCAGCAGACGTGGGACTACCGCGAGGTAGTGGTGAACGTGGCCAAGGCCGGCAAGCCGAAGCGAATCACGCTCCTCAGCTCCTCACGGCTCGAGGAAACCCTCAAACCGAACCTGAACAAATGCGGAAACCCGATGAAGCCGGCCTACGACGAGGTCAAGGCATTGCTGACCCCGGCCTGACCGGCCCGATCGACCTGATCGACCGGCCCCGATCGGCTGATTGGCCGATCGTCGCGGCTCAGTAGCGGTACAACTCCGTTTTGAACGGACCTTCGACAGCCACACCGAGGTAGTCGGCCTGCTCCTCGGTGAGCTCGGAGAGATGCACGCCGAGCGAGCCGAGATGCAGGCTGGCGACATACTCGTCGAGCTGCTTGGGCAGCGTGTACACCCCCACCGGATACTGCTCCGGCTTGGTGTACAGCTCGATCTGCGCCAGCACCTGGTTGGCGAAGGAGGTGCTCATCACGAAGCTGGGGTGCCCGGTCGCGTTGCCGAGGTTCAGCAGTCGGCCTTCGCTGAGCATGATGATCGAGTGCCCGTCCGGGAACTCCCACAGGTCGACCTGCGGCTTGATGTTGACACGGTTCACGTCGGGGAGCGCTTCGAGCCCGGCCATGTCGATCTCGTTGTCGAAATGGCCGATGTTGCCCACTATCGCCTGGTGCTTCATCTTGGCCAGGTGGTCTGCGGTGATCACCTTCAGGCAGCCGGTGGCGGTGATGAAGATGTCTGCGGTGCTGACCACATCGTCCAAAGTGGCGACCTGGAACCCGTCCATCGCCGCTTGTAGCGCGCAGATCGGGTCGATCTCGGTGACCACGACGCGGGCGCCCTGGCCGGCCAGCGCGGCCGCACAGCCCTTGCCCACGTCGCCATACCCGCAGACCACTGCCGTCTTGCCGCCGATCAGCACGTCGGTGGCGCGGTTGATCCCGTCGATCAGCGAGTGCCGGATGCCGTAGCGGTTGTCGAACTTGCTCTTGGTGACCGAGTCGTTGACGTTGATCGCCGGGAACAGCAGCGACTGGTTTCTGGCCATCTCGTACAGGCGATGGACGCCGGTGGTGGTCTCCTCGGTGACCCCGAAGATGCTGTTCGCGATGCCCACCCAGTCCAGCGTCGACTCGCGCAGCCGGGCCAGCACCACCTGGTACTCCGCCGAATCGGACGCGGACGCGTCCGGCACCGCACCAGCCTTGGCGAACTCAACCCCCTTGTGGACGAGCAGGGTGGCATCCCCGCCGTCGTCGAGGATCATGTTCGGCGTCCGGTCGCCCCAGTCGAGGATGCGTTCGGTACACCACCAGTAGTCCTCCAGCGACTCCCCCTTCCAGGCGAACACCGGGACGCCACGAGGGTCGTCCGGGGTGCCGTCCGGGCCGACGACGATCGCGGCGGCGGCATGGTCCTGGGTGGAGAAGATGTTGCAAGAGGCCCAGCGAACCTCGGCGCCGAGGGCGATCAGGGTCTCGATGAGCACCGCGGTCTGCACGGTCATGTGCAATGACCCGGCGATCCGGGCGCCGCGCAACGGCTTGGCGTCGCCGTAGCGCTCCCGCAAGGCCATCAGGCCCGGCATCTCGTGTTCGGCAAGCTTGATCTCGGCTCGCCCGAACGGGGCCAGGTTCAGGTCGTTTACGCGATACTCCATAGGACGGGATCGTACGCGGTGACCCCGGTCCGGGGACATTCGACGGCGAACGCGAGGACGCGTCCGCTCGCCAATGCCTCGACTTCGCTCCCGAAGGGGACTCCCGCTCCCGAACTATCGGGAGCGAAGGTCCCGTTCGGGAGCGAAGTCCGCCAGGGCTACAGTTCGGGACCGCGATCGATGTCGGGTTCGAGGTAGAGCGCGGTCACGTTCGAGTTCGCCGCACGGATCGCGATCTCGGCGTTGTCGATCACCTGGGCCACGCGTTGGGCGGATTCGGTCGGCTCGACCGCGATCTTGGCCGCCACCAGCACCTCGTCCGGGCCCAGGTGGAGGGTCCTCAGGTGGATGACGCGGCCAACCCCGTCCGCCTGTTCGAGGGCCGAACGGATCGCGACGACCGCCTCCGGGGTGGCGGCCTCACCCAGCAGCAGGCTGCGGGTCTCGATGGCCAGGGTGATCGCCACCGCGATCAGCAGGATGCCGATCAGCGCGGTGCCGACCGCGTCCCAGAGCCCGTTGTGGGTGAGGAGCGTCATTCCGACGCCCATCAACGCGAAGACCAGGCCCAGCAGCGCGGCGAAGTCCTCCAACAGCACGACCGGCAGTTCCGGCGACTTGGAGGTCTTGATGAACCGGGGCCAGCTCTGCCGCCCCTTGGCCGGGATCGACTCCTTGATCGCAGTCCGGAAGCTGAACCCTTCGGCGATGATCGCCGCGACCAGCACGACGATCGGCACCCACCACCACGGCCCCTCAAGCAACTCGTTGGGGTGGCCGCCGATCACTTCCTCGTACTTGTGGAAGGCCTCGTACAAGGCGAACAGGCCGCCGAGGCTGAACAGGATGATCGCCACCAGGAAGGCGTTGATGTACCGCGCTCGGCCGTAGCCGAACGGATGCTCCTCGCTGGCTTCGCGTTTGGCCGACCTTCCACCCACCAGCAGCAGGATCTGGTTCGCCGTGTCCGCGACCGAGTGCACGCCTTCGGCCAGCATGGACGCGGCCCCGGTCAGCCCCCACGCCGCGAACTTGGTGACCGCGATGAACGCGTTCGCCGCCATCGCAGCGACGACCGCCTTGGTTCCACCATGACTACTCACGCCCGACATCCTGCCAGAGCCGCCCTCGCGTCCCAGTACGTCCGGGGACACTCCCCTTCTCGTTCAGGGCCGACAGTCGAACTGGCCGATCTCCGGACCCACACACGTCATCCCGGAAACACACACGTCATCCCGGACACACACGTCATCCCGGCGTAGGCCGGGATCTCGGACTGACTCGGAGATCCCGGCTTACACCGGGATGACGGTTGGGACTCCGCCTGAACGAGAAAGGAACCGTCCCCTTTTCGTTCAGGCGCGGCCCAGGCCGAGTTGCAGGTAGGCGGCGGCGAAGAGGCCCTTCTGCAGCACGCTGACGTAGCGCTCCACCTCGGTGCCGGTGTTGTGGTGCAAGGTTGAGATCAGTACGTCCTGAGCGAGCGCGTAGCGGCGCAGTCGATCGCGCTCCTCGGCCGCATGCTCGTCGTCCAGGTCGTCGTCGACCAGCACGAGGCCCGGACGCTGGGTGGCGGCAGCTTCCTCGAAGGGGTCGGCGAACGGGTCCCGCGGCGAAACCTCGGCCAGTAGTGGGGCGAGTGCGCCGGCGTCCGCCGACAGCACCACCCGTCCACTGGCTGAGCGCAGCGCCTCGGCGATCCGGCGGCTGGCGCGGGCGGCCAGGATCGAACCGCCCCAGACCAGGGGTTGCGCGTCCGCCAGTTCGAGGGCGACCGCTTTCGCCGGGTTCTGGGTGGCGTCGATGGTCAGCGAGCAGTCCATCGCCACCTGGTCCATGGCGCTCGCCACCGACTCCGGGTTCACCTGCGGACCGAGACCGAGCCGGTGCAGCGCACCCAGCGCGACGATCGCGGCAGCCAGCGGATCGCCGGTGGTGGTCGGCAGCAACGTGGTCGAAGCGGACGCGGACTGGCGCGCGAGCAGCGAATCCGGCGGGCTCACCACCAGCAGTCGGCAGCCCCGCCGGACGGCTTCGAACGCGGCCGCCAGACTGGTCTTGTCGCCGCCGCCCATGACCACGACCAGGTCCAGCGGGCCGACCCAACCGGGCAACCCGAGCCGCGGCCAGGCCACCAGTGGCACCGGGCAGATCGGCTCCAGCACCGCGCGCAGCAACCGGGCCTCCGGGCCGAAAATGATCATCGCCCGCGGCCGGTCGTCCAGGTCCAGCCCGCTCAGCGGCAGTTCCGCGGACGCGGCCTCACGACGCACCCGGGCACCGGCTTCAGCGAGCGGGCGCAGCAGGTGGTCGGCCGCGGCCAACGCGCCACGATCCTCCAACCGGGAATCGTCGAAGTCGGACATGTCAGTTGCTCGGGTTCCCAGGCCGGCGGGCTTCGTCGACCAGGAGGATCGGGATGCCGTCCCGGATCGGATAGGCCAGGCCACATTCGGCGCCGGTGCACACCAGTTCACGCGCCTCGTAGTCGAGCGCCAGCTTGGTGTGGCACGACGGGCAGACCAAGAGGTCGAGCACCTCTGCCGGCAGTTCACTCATCAGCTGTGTCCTTTCGAATGATCGCGAGGGCATCGTCGCGCAGGGACGCAACGGTCGCCTCGTCCCTGGCCTCGACATTGAGCCGCAGCAGCGGTTCGGTGTTCGACTCGCGCACGCTCAGCCACCAGCCGTCCCCGGTCACCAGCAGACCGTCGGTGAAGCTCAGCTCCCCCCGTCCGGTGAAAGCGGACGCGACCGCCGCGGAGATGGCCGCCGGATCGGCCACTGAGGTGTTGATCTCACCGGACGCGGCGTACTGCGGCAGCCCGGCGACCAGTTCCGACATGGTCACCCCGCTTCGGCCCAGCATCGCCAGCACGTGCAGCCCGGCGAGCATGCCGGTGTCCGCGCCCCAGAAGTCGCGGAAGTAATAGTGCGCGGAGTGCTCCCCGCCGAAGATGGCCCGGTGCTGGGCCATCAGCGCCTTCATCTTCGTGTGCCCGACCGCACTGATCGCCAGTTCGCCACCGGCCGCGACCACCACCTCGCCCACCGCGCGGGACGTGATGGTGTTCACCACGATGGTGGCCCCCGGCTCGCGGGCCAGCTCAGCCTTGGCGATCAGCGCCGTCACCACGGACGGGCTGACCACCTCACCGCGCTCGTCGATGATGAAGCAACGGTCGGCGTCACCGTCGAAAACCAGCGCCAGATCGGCACCGTGCGCGCGGACAGCGCGCTGCGCGTCCAGCAGGTTCGCCGGCTCCAGCGGGTTCGGCGGGTGGTTCGGGAAACTGCCGTCCAGCTCGGTGAACAGGCCGATGACTTCGACGTTCAGCGGACCGAGCACTGCCGGGGTGGTCCAGCCGGCCATGCCATTGCCGGCGTCCACGACCACCTTGAGCCGTCGGCTGCCGGACAGGTCGACCAGCGAGTGCAGGTGGGCGGCGTAGGCCGCGAGCAGATCGAGCTCGCGGTAGTCGCCGCGGGTCGCTGCGGGCGCGAGCTCCTGGCTGGAGAGTTCGACGATCCGGGCCATCAGTGCGGGCGTGATCGGCGCCGCGTCCGGCAGGCAGAATTTGATGCCGTTGTAGCCGGCCGGATTGTGCGAAGCGGTGAACTGCACGCCCGACAGATGGGTGTACCCGGACGCGAACCACAGCTGATCGGTGCTGGCCAGGCCGACATCGATCACACTGGCGCCTTGTTCGCGGGCACCCTCGACGAAGGCGAGACTCAGCTCGCGTCCGCCGGCACGCATGTCGCGGCCGAGAACGAACTCGGCACCGGCCAATCCGAAGGCCACCGCAAAGGCCGCCCCGATGGCGCGGGCGCCGGTCGCGTCCCACTCCGGTTGGTCGCCGGAAACGAGGCCGCGGATGTCGTTGGCTTTGAATACCTGTGGCTGGATCACGCCTGCGAGCCTAGCGCTAGCGCCGGCTCACTGCGGGTCGGCGAGGACCGCCAGGTGACCCTTGCGGCGGCTCACATTCGGCTCAGGCGCCGGGACGCTCTCGCCCAGGCCGACCTTTCGGACGGCGTCGGCCAGAGCCATCAGGTCATCGGTGGACGCGCGCGGGCTGTCCAGGTCGCCGGGCAGCCGGACGACCTCCCAGCCGCGCGGCACGCTGAGCCGTTCCGAATGCGCCCGGCACAGGTCGTAAGTGCCCGGCTCGGCGCGCAGCGCCAGTGGACCCAGCACCGCCATCGAATCGCTGTAAGCGAAGGTCAGCGTCGCCACCGCTGCGTCCGCGCAAGCGGAGCGGGAACAACGCCGATTGATCACGGCGTCACGTTACCTCTGTGCACCGGCCGGAGGCGGGAGGCGTCCGCGGTGTCGCTGTGATGGCCGGCACGCTCGGCAGTCCGTCGCCCCCAGGATCGCCTAGGCTGGCCGCCATGAAGCGGCGGGAACGGCATGGTCGCGGGATGCGGGGGCCACTGGCCGCGCCGAACCCGTTGACCGGCTCGCCGGTGCCGCTGCGCCGTCCCACCCGGGGCATCGACTTCTTCACCGACTGCCTTCGCGATGCGGTCGCCCGCACATCGGACGCGTGCCCGCGCGCGCTGGTTGGCGTCGACATCGGTTTCGAGGAGGTGCCGAGCAACCTCGCCGCGTGGCGCTCTGAGCTGGTGCCGCTCGCAGCTGCCGTCCCAGCACACGGCGGGGCGAACGGCCAGGTGATCCTGTTCCGCCGTCCGCTAGAACACCGCGCCGACTCGCGGGCCGACCTCCGTCGGCTTGTGCAGCGCGCACTGGTCGAGCAACTGTCCGCACTCACCGGAATCAGCCCCGACGAGCTCGATCCGGGCGCGGACCGCGACTGGGACTGATTCCGCAACTGCTCTCCACGGTCCTGACCACCCGGATGGTTCTAGCCCGTCTGGTGGGCCGGTCGAGCTCACCTTCGCTCGGTCGAGCCTGTCGAGACCACACCGTGTCGCGATCTCGTCAACAGAAGCTCCACCCCGGCACTCAACCGCCCCCAGCCGACCGCACAACTCCGAAATCCCGTCACGGCAACCGCCCGCTACGGCTGATCGAGCCTGTCCAGAGCCACGGGACGACCTGGTCTCTACCGTTCCAAGGGCGGCTGGCGCGTCAAGACTCCCGCGCCATCACCGGTTGAGGCCGCTGATGGCTCGTCGTCTAGCCCGACAAGACAGCAACCGAACTCAGCGACCCAGGCGCGGGTCGTAGACCACCGATGCCGAGGTGCCGCCGGATCCCTGGTCGGCGAGCGGCCAAACCGCCAGCCCCTGCACCTTGCCGAGCTTCCGGGTGGTCACCAGCGCACCCCGCAACGAGGTGGCCGCCGTCTGGATGCGGACGGTGTTGGTGGCCGCTGCCGGAACCGGCACCGCCACCTGAGTTCCGGCAGGGACGGACACCTCCTGCGGCGAGGCGGCCTGCGTGTTCGCGGCCACGGTCACGGTCGCCACGGCCGGCTCGGCAGCCGGATTGGCCAGCACCAGCGTGGTGCTCGCCTTTCCGCCCGCTGCCAGCGGCCAGTACGAGTCCGCCGGCAACGGGAGCGTGGCCGCGCTGAACGCCGGGTCATGCCGAGCAACGGCAGCACCGGTGTCCTGCCAGACCGCGGCGGTAACCGGCTGGGTCGAGGTGAGGCTCAGCGCAACCGCCTGTCCCGCCAATCCAGTGGTGACGTCGAGCACGCGGGTGGTCTCGGGCGGCACCTCCAACTGCTCGGCACCGGGCACTGCCCCCGGTCCGGAAGCACCGAGGAAGCCCACCGTGACGGTGGTGGTGCGTTCGTTCGGGTTGGTGATCACCAGCCGCCGAACACCGGCGCCCGCGGCCAATCCGGGGATCACCGGTTCGGTCGCAGGGACGGCCGCACCGGCCAGCCAGTCCCCTCCCAGCGAGGTGTCCCCCGACCAGGACCGCTGGCGGAGGAACGCGGCGAAGCGTCCGTCCGAACTGCTGGCCGCGATCGTGACCGGATCGTCGCCGCGCGGCAGCGAGCTGAGGGAGATCGCCTGGGACGAGTTCCCGGCCACCTCCACGCCGCGAGGGGCCGCGATTCTGCCGTCATGGCTGTAGGCGATCAGGTCGATCGAGGCCGCGGTCCCGTCCAGGTTGACCACGACCAGGTCGGCCTGGGCTTCGGCGCGGACGTCGACGCCCACGAACCAATGGTCAGTGCGCGGCGCCACGCAACCGGCGGCGGAGATGCCGCGGGCCGGGCCGGACGACGCGGTCGCGAAACTGCTGGCACCGAACGGGTCGGGCAACAGTGCCGATACCCGCACCGGTTCGGTGGCGTTGGCGAGCACCTGCTGCTGCCCTGCGCTGGCATCCGCAGCGCCGCCCGAGAGCTTGGCGACCTGCAAACCGGCGCCGGTGGCCGCGGCCACCACCTTCACGCTCGCAGTGGCGGACGCGAACGCGGGACAAACCACCGAGACCCGGGCCGGCGCGGCGGTGACCCGCTGCTCCGGGACTGCCTGAGCGCCCGCCAGCGTCCCCACCACAGTGGCCACCCCGACCATCACGACGACCGCTCCCGGCGGCACCCAGCGGTTCATTGCGCACCCCCTGCGGCCCGCCGCGGCCCGAGTTCCTCGCGTCGGCGCACCGACGGCGCGGCCAGCACGCCCAGCAGCGCAAGTCCGGCCAGCTGCACCCAACGCCACGCGGGCGACCCTGCGTCGAAGTCGATCGAAAGCTGTCCCGAGGCCGCACCCAGTGCGAACTGGCCGCCGGGCTCGCCACCGTCGACCGAAGTTAGCGGTGTGTCGCCAAGACGAACCTGCCAGCGCGGATCCCTGGGTTGCGCGAGGCGAAGCACCCGCTCGGCCGACCCAGCGGCCACCTGCTGCCCGGCACCGGTGAGCTGGCGGCGGGCGCCGTCAACGGCCAGCACGATGCCGGAGTCGGGCACGGGCCAAACGAACTGGGTGGCGTTACCGGTGCCCTGGCCGAGCCCAGGGGCGTTGTCGATCGCCAACTGCTGCGCGCCATTTCCCCCGGTCAGCACCACATTGCTGACCCCAAGGGTGACCAGATCAGGAAGGATCTGATCGTCGGCGCTGTCACCTACCAGCCGGGCCGCGACCGAGCCGGCCAGGTCGCGCGCAGCAGTGCTGCCACTGAAGGCGATGCCGCGCTCCGAGTCGCCAAGGCGGGGGAAGTCGTCCTCCAGCAGCGCCCAGGCGATTTGGTCGCCGACCGCTTCCAGGTAGAGCGTGCGTCCGGGGGTCGCCGAGTCCTGGGCATTGCGGACGAAGGCCGGCACATTGCCGACCGTGCTGCGCGTGAGCCCGACCTGGCCGGCCAGCACCCACCAGCCGGCGCCGATCGCGATCGCCACCGCGCCGAACAGGGCCAGACCGAGGGTTGCCAGGTGGCGCAGGCCGAGATCGTGGCCACGTAACTCGCCCAACATCCCATCCAGGCCAAGGCTCGCGGCGAGCACCAGGCCGGCGACCAGGGCCAGTTGCCATTCCAGCCCCTGCGGCCTCGCCCAGACACCGAGCGGCAATTCGACGACCAGTCGGGAGAGCACCATGGCCACCACCGCGGCCACGCCCCCCGCGAACAGCGCCAGACCGGCCGAGCCCGGACGCCGGGCAGCACCGATGAAGGCGGCCAGCCAGCAGGCTGCGAAGAACACGATCGACACCCACAGCGGCGGAGCGCCTGACGTTGCCCGGCCGATCAGCACCAGCCAGGCGTCCGGTGCCGCGGCTGGGGTGAGCGCCGGTTCAATCCCGGTCAGCAGGCGTCCCGGGAACCGCAGCAGGGTGCCACCCCAGCCGCCGACGAGCAGCAGTCCGGGCGCGGCCAGAACCAGCGCCCACTGCGCCCAAGCCCGGGCGCTCCGTGCCCGAATCGCGGTCCAGATCGCGGCCACCACGGCGCCCAGCCAGGCGGCAGGCACCAGCGCGCAAGCCAGCAGCAGCCAGAACGCGACCGCTCCAGCGCGTCGCCATGACCAGCGCTCGGCCACCAACCAGTGCCAGAGGCTGTAGCCGAGAATCGGCAGCAGCATGGCCATCGCAGCAAGTCCGAAAGCGCCCGCGTTGAGTCCGCCAAGCACCGCTGGCGCAAGCGCGTAGGCGAGCGCTGCAACCCCGGCCAACCGACGGTCGGCCACCAACTGACGCAGCAGCCGGAAAGCCAGCAGCCAGGACACGGGCACGGCCAGCAGCAGTGTCCCGGTCACCAGCCATTCGGGGTTGCCCATGGCCACGAACGAGAGCAGCCCCGCGAGAGCGGTCCATGGTGCCCCGGAGATACCGGGGGCCCCGGCGATCGGCGCCACGTAGGCATCGACCAGTTGCGTCCAGTTCCCGGGCGCTGGCAACAACTGCGCCCCAGCCAGTGACCCGGCCCCGAAAGTACCGCGGGCAGCAGCCAAGCCACCGAGCAGGAGCACCAGAGCTCCGGACGCGGCCAGCGGCAGCGCGTACCGACCCGAGCCCACTTCGGCGAACTCGTCGCCGGTCATCTCGTCGAGACTGACGCCGCCGCTGCGTCCGGTGAAGGTGCGAACCCATTCGGCCAACCGGGCAGCAACCAGCTCCACCGAACGCCGCAACCCGGCACCGCGCTTGGGCCGTAGCGACTGGGTGGCGCGGCGCGCCTCCGGCGTGACCGGCAGCGACGCCACCCGCTCGGCGATACCCCGCCGCAGGCTGCCGTCGCGCAGCCAGCGTGCCAGGCCCCGCAACTCGTCGCCTGCGCGCCGAGGGTCCTTGCCGAGCAGCAGCCCGACCGCGGTGAACAGCGTGCCGACGATCAGCCGCAGCATGGTGAGCCACCGTCGCGCTGCCGGGGTGTTGCCGGAGACCAGCGCCAGCCCGGCGGCCTTGAGGTGCGCGTCGTCGGAGTACTCGGAGTGGTCGACGAGTTGCGCTCGCGGCTCGGCGATCACCCGGTAGCCGGCGAGATTTGCCCGCCACCCGAAGTCGAGCCCCCAGTAGTCGCGAGGCAATTCCTCGTTCAGCCCGCCGAGGAAGCGCCAGGCGTCGCCGCGCACGAGCATGCCGCCCGCCGGCACCCCGAGCGCGCGGACCGCGTCCAATTGGCCCTGGTAGAACTCGCCCGGATCAGTGAGGGGGCGGACGCGTCCGCTCTTCGTGATCGTTTGCGCCCAGTCGCTGATGATCGTGCCGGCTCCCCTACGGCGAGGCTCGATCAGCAGCGAGCCGATCACCGCCGCGTCCGGTTCGGCGCGCACCCGGTCCAGGAGTGCGGTCAGGCTGCCCTCGGTCGGGACGGTGTCGTCTGGAACCACCCAGATCCAGTCACCGTCCGCATCCCCGGGCAGGTCGTCGCGAATCTCAACATCGATCACCTGGTCGGCCAGAGCTTCGCGGACGAGCTGATGCTGCGGCTCGCCGCGTACCGGGAGCACTCCGGCGACAACGTGGAATTGGCGGTAGTCCGGCGGAGCTGAAGTTCGTGCGGCGTGCAGCCAGGCCCAAGGATCCTCGTAGGACTCGGCACTGCCCGCGCTCACACTCCACCTCTCCGCCCGGTGATCGGTTCAACCGGTGGTTCAGCCTACCCCGGCGGCGCCTCCGCCCCAGGCTGGCTCAGATGGCTCGCTTCTTCACGCGGCGGCGCTCGCGCTCACTGAGCCCGCCCCAGATGCCGAACCGCTCGTCGTTGGCCAGGGCGTACTCGAGGCACTCCGCACGGACCTCACAGGAGAGGCACACCTTCTTGGCCTCCCGAGTGGAACCGCCCTTCTCGGGGAAGAACGCCTCCGGGTCCGTCTGGGCGCAGAGGGCGCGGTCCTGCCAGCCCAGGAGGCCCTCAGCCTCCGGTTCCACGACAAGGAACAGTTCCTGCATGCGATATCTCCTCGGACCGTGCCCGCGTCGATGTTCCCGCGAACTACCTGTCCAGAATTACACGCCTGTCATTCACGATAAGTCAACCCCGATGCATTACCATTTGTCGCCCGCTGCGTTCGGTCAAATTCTGGTACGGGCTTACCAGGCCCTCCCGGACGCGATCAGCCTTCAGTTTCCGGATCGGCCGGCTCGCGCGGAATCCGCATGGCGCCGGGCGCACCGGCGGCAGCCTCGTCCGCCGTTCGCCAGACCGCACCGACTGCCTCGCCACGTTGCCAGGTGGTGGCCGCCTCTGGTTTCGTAACCTCGACATCGGCCGGCTTGGCCGGCGCCAGTTCGGGCAGCGCAGGGGACGGGGTGTCGATTCGTCCGGCGTTCACCCCGCGCACCAGCACCCACAACGAGCCGGCGGCGAGCGCCTTGATCAGCAGGTCGAGGAAGCCGCCGAGGAACTCGAACACCACCGCCAGGGTGTTGGCGCTGGCAGCGATGCCCATGCCCCAGCAGACCGCGGTTAGCGCCACCCCGATGGTCAGCACCCAGGCGGCGACCTTGGTCACCAGCAGCGCGTGCCGAGTGGCCGGCGCGATGAAGAAGCAGATGCAGACCAGCACCACCACCGCGAGTACCAGCGAGACGTTCATCAGAGACGCACCGATCTCTGCGAACGCGATCGGCACTGGCACATCGGCCACCAGTTGCAGCACCAATCGCACCATCCCGAGCACGATGTTCGCCGCGACGATGGCGATCACCGCCCAGGTGATGGGTTCGCGGATGCGCTTGAGGTTCTCGACCATGCTTCCTCCAGAGTTCGGCGACAGCCTAACAACGGGGTCAGCGTGGGCGGACGAACACCGCCGTGGTCAGGGGCGGCACCGTTGCCCATTCCGGTCCCACGGAGCTCGCCCGCACGACCTCATCGCTGCCGTGGGCCTGCACCGGGTGGAGTTCGAAGCCGGTCAGGTCGAGCGGGACGCTCTGGCGCACCACCCAGTTGGTCGCGTTGAACACCACCAGCACACCCGACCAGCGCTCGTCGACCGGGTCGACGCGGTCGTCGATCGCCATCACGATCACGCCGGGCGAGGAATGCCAGCTGTCGGACGTGGGGAACGTCACCTTCGCCAGAATCCGCTCCGCGCTGCCGAGCCGGAACAGCCGGGTGGACGCCCGCAATCGCAGTAGGTCGAGAGCTTGGTCGTGGGCGCGCCGGATGTCGTCGCCCGTCGGCTTCAGCCGGGCATCGGCCAGCAATGGCGCGATCAACGGCCAGGTGGAGCCGTTGTCGGGTTCGGGCGGCAGGCCGGCGCCGAAGCCGTTGTCAGCCATCGTGAAGTCGAGGTAGTTGAACCAGTCGCCGGAGTTGTAGGAGTTCCGGTCGAAGCTCTTGCTGCGCAGCATGTCGGTGCCGGCATGCCACATCACCGGGCTCTGGCCGAGCGTGGCCAGCGAAAGACAGACCGCGTTCGCCCGCACCCGTGAGCGCATCGGCGTGGCTGGGTGCAGCTTGAGCGTGAGGGCGTCGAACAGGGTCTCGTTGTCGTGGGCGTCCACGTAGTTGATCACTTCGTCCGGCTGGTCGGCGTAACCGGCCGCACGTCCGCCGAAGTCGAGCTGGTCGCCGCGCAGCACGGTGTGCCGCGAGTTCGAGCCGAGTCGGAAGGAGCGCAGGTTGCCGGCCAAACCCAGCTCGACCAGGTCGGTGTACCAGGCCAGCCGCCCGCCCTGCGCGCGGAGGTCACCGTTGGTGCCGCTGCCGTTGTCGGCGGTGAGCAGGCCAGTGCCGAAGCCCTGGGAGCGGGGATCGGCGTCCATCACTGAACCGCCGCGGACGGCGTCCCGCAGCCGGTCGGAGAAGGTCGCGATGCCCGTCCCGCCGAGCTGGCCCTGGCTGGCCTGGACGAAGCGGGCATTGTCGGCGACCTCACCGAAGTTCCAGCCCTCGCCGTACATGGTGACCGCGCTGCCGTCGACACCGTCGGCTTCGACGGTTAGGGCATCGAGCGCCGCCCGCACCGCCAGCATGTTGGCCCTGGTGTGGTGGCCCATCAGGTCGAAGCGGAAACCGTCCACCCGGTAGTGCCGCACCCAGTGGACGCAGGCGTCCACCATCAGTCGCTCAGCCATGCGGTGCTCGGTGGCTACGTTCGCGCAGCAGGTCGAGTTCTCCACCTCGCCGGTGGCTGAAAGCCGGTGGTAGTAGCCGGGCACGATGCGGTCGAGCACGCTCGACTTGTCCTGACCCCAGCTCGCGGTGTGGTTGAACACCTGGTCGAGCACCACCCGCAGCCCGGCGGCGTGGAACGCGCCCACCATCATGCGGAACTCGATCACGCGCGCGGCCCCGTCCGCACTGGCCAGGGTAGAGGAATAGGAACCTTCGGGCGCGAAGTAGTGCCACGGGTCGTACCCCCAGTTGAACCCGCTGCGCCCGCCGAACGCGGCCACCTGCCGCTGCTGCTCGGCGCTGTTCGGGGGGAGCGACTTCAACTCGTCCTTGAGCGGACGTTGCTGCTGCTCGGGATGCTCCTCCACCGTCGCGTTGTCGAACAGCGGCAGCAGCTGGACGGTGTTCAGCCCCGCTTCGGCGAGCTGCCGCAGGTGCGTCATGCCGGCGCTGTCGACGGTCGTGGCAAGGAAGCTGCCGCGAAGCTCCTTCGGCACCGAGGAGTCCGAGATCGAGAAGTCGCGCAGGTGCAGCTCATAGCTGATTTGGTCGACCGGGTGTTCGAGGACGGGCGCGGATGCGGTGAGCCACAACTCGGGGGCCAGTTCGGGATCGTCCGGGTCGACCAGCACCGAATGGGTGGAGTTGACCGTGAGCGCCTGCGAGTAGGGGTCGGTCACCTGGTTCACGACCAGTCGGTGGTGGTGCCAGGTGTTCACCGCCACCTCGTAGCGGTAGCGGTAGCCGAGCCAGGACGATTCGCCGGTGATGGCCCAGGTGCCGTCTTCGGCACGCCACATCTGTCGGCGATCGCCGGGTGAGTGCAGGGGCGCATCCGGCGACCAGAGCAGGAGGGCCACCTCGCGCGCGGTCGGGGCCCACAACCGCAGCGTGGGTGCGCCGTCGTGCCAGGACGGGCCGAGCACGGTCTGGGCCGCGACCGGGTAGAGCTCGTCGAGCACACCGGGGAGCTGAAGTTGGCCGGCGGCGACCAGCCGTCCCGAAGGCAGGTGGACGCTCAGCGCGACCTGGCTTCGCAACGCTTCGGGAACCTCGGCGACCGCGGCTTCGGGCAGCCGCAGGACGAGGTAATTGTGCAGATGCGGGAACTGCTGGACGAGCGCTCCGGGCAGCCCGGCCTGGTCGAATCGGAGCAGGGCGGTCTGCCACGGCACGGGCTCGCTCGCGGTCGGATCGATGCGCTCCTCGGTCGACCAGTGCAGCCGCCAATCGAGGGCGGCCGGGTCTTCCCCCGGCGGCAATCGATGGGGCGGCCAGGCGATCAGATCAGCACGCAGCCAGTAGCCGGGAGCCTCTTCGAGACCCGGCACCACCTCTGCCGATCGGGACATGGTTGCGATTCTGCCACTCAATCTGATTCGTGGTGGTATCGCTCCCACAGGTGTCTCGCCCAGCCAGCCTGATTTCTTCGGGAGCCGCCAGCCCCAACCTTCCCGAGCCGGTGGTCGCGCGGCAGCCAGTCAGGGTCGTCACCGAATCCCGAGCCAGGCGCGATTCCCGCCAAAGTGGACGGTTTCGCGTCCGGACGCCGCCCAAACGGGCCACCTTGTGGAATCGCCTCCGCGGACGCGAGCGGGGACGGCTGTAGCGGGAGGTGATGGCCAAACCGGACGCCCCCGCAGTGCCGCATCGCGGATCAACCCACTTCTAGCTGGCTATGAGCGCCCGACTTGGGCTTGCCGCGCAACCAACCCAACTTCTGCTGGCTATGGGGGGCGAATCAGGCCTCATAACCAGCAGAAGTTGGGTTGGGCCCATACGACTGCCGAAGTGACCCCTCATAACCGGTCAGAAGTGGGTTCATCCGGCAGCAAGCCAGCGGCGGCCCCATCGCGTGGGTGCGGATGGCTGCGCCATCGAGGATCAACCGCATCAACCTCGACCAGCCGACCGCAGCCGGGGCCAGCCTCCCGCCAAAGTGGACGGTTTCTCGCCGAGACGCCGCCAAACGGGCCACCTTGTGGAATGGCAGAGACGAGCGAGCCCCCAAAGTCGTAAACGCCGACGACTCTGCTCAGCGGTTCAGCTGCGCGTAGCGGCCGCCGGCGGCCAGCAGTTCGACGTGCTCGCCGCGTTCGACCACCCGTCCCCCGGCCAGGACGACGATCTCATCGGCATCGCGGACCGTGCTCAGGCGGTGCGCGATGGTCAGGGTGCTGCGGCCGGCCATCAGGGCCTCCAGTGCGACCTGCAGTTCGCGTTCGGTGTCGGTGTCGAGGGCGGACGTCGCCTCGTCCAACACCAGGATCGGCGGATTCACCAGCAACGTCCGGGCGATCGCCAGCCGCTGCCGCTCGCCGCCGCTGAAGCGATGGCCGCGTGCGCCGACCACGGTGTCCAGCCCGTCGGGCAACACCCGCACCACCTCGTCCACCTGAGCGGCTGCCAGCGCCGTCCAGAGTTCGGCTTCAGTCGCGTCCGGCGCAGCTTCGCGCAGGTTCTCGGCGATGCTCGCGTGGGTGAGATACGTCTCCTGAGTGACCATGCCGATGATCCGGCTGCGTTCGACCGGATCCAGGTCGCGCACATCCACACCGTCGACGGCGACCCGTCCGCTCGTCGGATCGGCGAGGCGCACCAGCAGCGCGGCCAGCGTCGACTTGCCTGAACCGGTCTCCCCCACCACGGCCACCGACTGCCCCGGCTCGATGGTCAGGTCCACGTCGGTGAGGGCGTTCTCGGTACCGTCCGGGAAGCGGTAGCTGACGTTCTCGAAGCGCACCTCACCGCGGACGCGACCCGCGTCCAGGTGCACCGGGCGCACCGGATCCGGCACCTCGATCGCCAGGTCGAGGTAGCCGAAGATGCGGCTGAGCAACGCCATCGAACTGACCCATTGGGCACCAACGTTCAGCAGTCCCATGATCGGCCGGAAGATGCCGGCCTGCAGGCTGGCGAACGCGATCAGGGTGCCGATCGAGATGCCGCCGCTCAGCGCAGGGAAGCCCGCGACCAGGTAGAGCATCGCCGGGATAGCGGCGAACACGATGCCCATGGTGGCCATCCGCCAGCGGCCGGCGAGCTGGGAGCGCACTTCGAGATCGATCAGTTCGGCGGAGGTCTGCGCGAACTGCCGTTCCCGTGCGGGACCGGTGCCCAGGGTCTTGGTGAGCTGTGCCCCGTTGATGCTGAGGGCCTCCTCGACCTGGGTGTGCAGGTCGGAGAGCGCGCGCTGCTTGGCCGCGGTCAGATCGCGGCGGACGAGCGCCACCTTGCGCGTGAGCAGGATCGCCGGCGGCAGCACCAACAGCGACAGCAGTGACAGCCGCCAACTGATCGCCACCATCGCGACCGCGGTGGCGACCGCGGTGGTCAGGTTGGCCGCGATCGAGGTGGCCGTGCTGGTTACCACCGACTGCAGGCCGGCGACGTCCTGCAGCAGCCGGGATTGGATCTCGCCGCCGCGGGTGCGCTTGAAGAAGGCCAGCGACTGCGCCTGCAGATGGTTGAACACCCGGACGCGCAGCGTGTGCATCACCTTCTGACCCATAGTGGTGGCCAGCCAGGTCTGCCAGACCCCGAGCACCCCCGTCACAGCCGCGGCAAAGACCATGCCGCCGACCAGCCAGAGCAGGTGGGCGAGGTCGCCCTTGGGCAGCGCTTCGTCGATGATCGCGCGCAGCAGGAAGGGCTGCGCCAGCCCGACCACCGAAGCGACGACGATGATGGCGGTGACTGCAGCCAGCGCCCAATGGTGGCCGGCGAACAGCTTCGCGACGCGGGCCATGCTGACCGGCGATTCGGCCAACTGCGCGCGGTCTGCCGGATTGATCCGGGCCGGTCCCCTTAGTTCTTCGTGATTGATCTGTCCCATGCAAACTCCATATAGTGAGGTAACCACACTAAATAAGGCTGGTCGGCATGGATTCATTCCCGGACGCATTGGCGGAGGAGTTGCTGCGGGTTGCCCGCCGGCTGCGCCGAGATACCCAGCAGCGGGTGGCGCCGCTCGGGCTCAACCCGCATCAGGCGCGCGCACTTCGGGTGATCGGCCAGGCCGCGCCGCTCCGCCCGTCCGCCGTGGCCGAGGAACTGCATATCGCCGCCCGCTCGGCCACCGACTCGATCGCGGGCCTGGCCACGTCCGGGCTGGTCGACCGCCGACCCGATCCGGCGGACGGGCGCGCCCACCTGCTCGTGCTGACGCCCGCCGGCGAAGCGGTGTTGGCGGAGGTCACCACGATCCGATCGGAGGTGGCCGCCGAAGTGTTCGGACGTCTGACCGAAGCCGAGCAGGCATCCCTGGCGTCTCTGTTGCAGCAGCTGGCCGCCGACCGGGCGAAGCCTGTCGCGAACTCGTCCCCATAGACTGGCCGGGCTCCATCGAACGCCATCGAAATCGATCGGCACGGGAGCCCTGGAGGAGGTGGATCCGCTGAGCCGGCTGGGCATTGACGTGTTTCTGGCTG
>JAKOQD010000137.1 GCA_029778515.1 Actinomycetes bacterium | reverse complement strand
CGATGCTGGCCCAGGCCAATGTCAACCCGAAGTTCCTGCTGACCCTGCTCGGCGGGTGAGGCGTCGGGTTGCTTGCCGCGCTTCTTTGGCGGGCAGTGGTGGGGGCTGGGGGGCTCCGCGCCCGTTGACGGCGGGATTCCCCGGCTCTGCCCGCGGGTTCAGGCCGCCAGCGCGTTGGGGGGGCTGTCCTCGGCTTCGTCGGCCCGGTCGACGGGGAGGTTGACGGTGAAGGTGGTGCCCTTGCCCACCTCGCTGCTCACGTCGATGCTGCCCTTGTGCTTGCCGATGATGCCGTAGGTGATCGACAGGCCGAGGCCGGTGCCCTTGCCGATGGGCTTGGTGGTGAAGAAGGGCTCGAAGAGGTGCGGGAGGTGCTCGGCGGCGATGCCGCAGCCGGTGTCGCTGATCGCCACCTGAACCGTGCCGTCAGGGGTCTGGCGGGTGGTGATGGTGATCTCACCCTTCTCGGCGATGGCGTGGCCGGCGTTGACCAGCAGGTTCATGAACACCTGGTTGAGCTGGGAGGCGATGCAGTACACCTGGGGCAGGGTCTGGTCGTAGTGCTTGACCACGGTGCATTTGTACTTGAGCTCGTTCCAGATGATGTTGAGGGTGGAGTCGAGGCAGGCGTGGAGGTCGGCCCAGCCGAAGCCGGATTCGCCGACCCGGGAGAAGTCCTTGAGGTTCTGGACGATGTCCTGGACGCGGGTCAGGCCGTCCTGGGATTCGGCCAGCAGCTGGAAGATGTCTTCGTGGAGGAAGTCGAAGTCCTCGCGCTGCTTGATCGCGGCAAGGGCCGCGAGGGCCTCCGGCGGCATGGATTCGGCGGCCTTGGTGTCGTAGGCCTTGATGATGCCGAACAGGCTGTCGAGGTAGCCCTTGAGCGTCGTGACGTTGGAGCGCACGAAGCCGATGGGGTTGTTCAGCTCGTGGGCCACCCCTGCGGCGAGCTGGCCGAGGGAGGCCATCTTTTCGGACTGGAGGAGCTGGTTCTGGGCTTCCTCGAGCTTGCGGTTGAGCTCCCGCTGGTGGGCGAGGGAGGCGGCGAGCTGCTCCCGCTCGGTGCGCAGCATGGCGTCGGCGGCCACCTTGTCGGTCACGTCGCTGGCGTACACCACCACCCGCGGCGGCTCGCCGGGCACCGGGTACGCGGTGACGTGGAAGATGCGCTTGTCCCGGGCGGCGTCGATCTCGGCGCTGCGGCCGGTGTCCATCACTTCGGCGATCAGGTCGGCGAGGGGGATGCCGAACTCGGAGGGCAGCAGGTCGAACAGGTTGCAGCCGGCCAGCCGGGTCGGGGTGAGGCCGAACTGCTCGGCGCCGATCCGGTTGATGGCCATGATCGCGCCGTCGAGGGTGATCATCACGATCAGCTGGTCGGCGCTGTCGAGCACCGCGCTGAGGGTGGCGGTGCGCTCGGCGACGCTGGATTCTAGGGCGGTGTTGTAGTCCCGCAGCGCGTCCTGGGCCTGCTTGAGCTTGAGGTGGTTGCGGATGCGGGCCAGCAGGATGGCCGGCCGCAGCGGCTTGGTGATGTAGTCGGCGGCCCCCAGCGAGAGGCCGTGCTGCTCGTCCTCGTCATTGACCCGGGCGGTGACGAAGATCACCGGGATGTCGCGGGT
>JAKOQD010000136.1 GCA_029778515.1 Actinomycetes bacterium | reverse complement strand
TTCACCCACCCAGACGGTCGGTGGAGCACGCTCGGACATGTTCGAGCCAGTCGAGCACCTCGAGCGGATGATGAGCCTGGACAACGCGTTCGGGCTTGGCGAGTTCGATGCTTGGGTGGCGCGCGTTGAGCGGGACCTGGGCGAGGTGCCGCCCATGCTGTGCGAGCTGAAGATCGACGGCCTTGCGGTCGATCTGGTGTACCGCCATGGCCGCTTGGCGTCCTTGGCCACCCGTGGGGACGGCCGGGTGGGGGAGGACGTCACCTATAACGCCCGGTTCATCCCCGGCATCCCCAAGCAACTGTCCGGCGCCCCGGATCTGGTGGAGGTGCGCGGTGAGGTGTACTTCCCGGTGGCCGAGTTCGCTGCGCTCAACGAGCAGCAGCTCGAGTTGGGCCGCTCGCCGTTCGCGAATCCGCGTAACGCTGGGGCGGGCACCTTGCGGCAGCGTGTGGACCGGCGGCAGGCCGAGATCGCAGCGCGCGAGCAGGCGGGGCGCAAGGTGTCGGAGAAGGCAGCCGCTGAACTGGAGCGCGGGATCGGCGCGCTGGGCCGTCTGCGGCTGATCGTGCACGGCCTCGGGCGGCTGGACGGCGATCGGCCGGACCGGCTCTCGCAGGCTTACGAAGCGATGGCGCAGTGGGGTCTTCCGGTGTCCGACAGGGTGCGGGTGGCGCCTACCGTCGCCGATGTCGGGGAGTATGTGCGCGAGTACGAGGCCAAACGGCATGCCCTGGACCACGAGATCGACGGCGTGGTCGTGAAGGTCGACGAGCTTGCGGTGCAGGCCCGGCTCGGCTCGACGTCGCGGGCACCACGCTGGGCGATCGCGGTCAAGTACCCGCCGGAGGTGGTGCGCACACGGTTGCTGGACATCATGGTCAACGTCGGGCGGACCGGGCGGGTGACGCCCTTCGCAGTGATGCAACCGGTGCGGGTATCGGGGACGACGGTGTCGATGGCTACCCTGCACAACCAGCACGAGGTCAAACGCAAGGGCGTGCTGATCGGCGACATGGTCTTCTTGCGCAAAGCCGGCGAGATCATCCCCGAGGTGATCGGACCGGTCGTGGAGGAACGGACGGGCAGCGAACGGGAGTTCGTGATGCCCACGCATTGCCCGGCCTGCGGGACCTTGCTCGCGCCGGCGAAGGAGGGTGACGCCGACATCCGCTGCCCGAACGCGAGGTCCTGCCCATCGCAATTGCGCGAGCGGCTCAACCACGTCGGCTTTCGCGGGGCACTGGACATCGAGGGCCTGGGCTGGAAGGCCGCGAGCGCTCTGCTGGACGACCACTTGGTGACCGACGAGGGGGACTTGTTCGACCTCGACGAGGCGGCACTGCTGCGCTCGCCGTTCTTCCGACGGGCCGGCAACGAGCTCACGGAGAACGCCCGTGTGCTGCTGGCGCAGTTGGAGGTCGCGAAGTCCCGGCCCTTGTGGCGGGTCTTGGTGGCGTTGTCCATCCGGCACGTCGGGCCGACTGCGGCCCAGGCCCTGGCCCGCGAGTTGGGCAGCATGGCTGCGATCCGGGAGGCGTCGGTCGAGGACCTCTCCGCGGTGGAGGGCGTCGGTCCCACGATCGCTTCGGCCCTGCAGGAGTGGTTCGCCGGGGACTGGCACGCCGCAATCGTGGACAAGTGGGCCGCAGCCGGGGTGCGGATGGCCGACGACCGCGCTGCCGAGCCGGGTCCATTGACCGGCAAGACCCTGGTGATCACCGGCACGCTGTCCGGCTGGAGCCGGGACGCCCTCACCGAGCGCCTGCAGCAACTCGGCGCGAAGGTCACCGGCTCGGTGTCGAAGAAGACCGACTTCCTGATCGCTGGTGAGAACGCGGGCAGCAAGTTCGCGAAAGCCGAGAAACTCGGGGTGCCGATTCTGAGCGAGGACCGGCTCGGGGAGTTGGGCGTGGAGCTGTAGTCACGCCCGCTCCTCGGCGATCGAGTTCCCCCCGTCCACGACCAAACACTGCCCCGTTGTA
>JAKOQD010000135.1 GCA_029778515.1 Actinomycetes bacterium | reverse complement strand
GAGGTGGGCCACCTTGTCCTTGTGCGGACGGGCGGAGCCGCTCTTCAGTCCGGCGGCCTTCTTGATCAGTTCCGCGGCCGGCGGGGTCTTCGTGATGAAGGTGAAGGTGCGGTCTTCGAAAATGGTGATCTCGACCGGGATGACGTTGCCGCGCATGGGCTCGGTCTCGGCGTTGTAGCGCTTGCAGAACTCCATGATGTTCACGCCATGCGGGCCGAGCGCGGTGCCGACCGGCGGAGCCGGGGTGGCCGCACCCGCGTTCAAGGCCACCTTGACGATCGCGGCAACCTTCTTCTTAGGAGGCATTTCTGATTGGGTCCTTCTCGTTTGGTGCTGTTCTGCCGTACGGCCGGGTGACCGACGGCGATGCGATGCCTAGACCTTCTGGATCTGGCCGAGGGTCAGATCGACCGGGGTCTCCCGGCCGAGGATCTCGACCAGCGCCTTGAGCCGCTGGCTGTTCGCATTGATCTCGGTGATGGTCGCATGGACGCCGGCGAACGGGCCCTGCACCACCATGACCGAATCCCCGACCTTGAAGTCGGCGATCTCGATCTTCTTCGCGCTGCGCTTGGTGCCGACGGACGCGGCCGCAGCCTTCGCCAGGGCGGACGGCGCGAGCATCTTCTCCACCTCGTCCAGGCTGAGCGGCACCGGCGCGTTGGCGTGGGCCACGAAACCGGTGACGGACGGGGTGTGCCGCACCGCGGCCCAGGAAGCGTCGGTCAGGTCCATGCGCACCAGGACGTAGCCGGGGAGCACCGTGCGGGTGACCGACTTGCGGGCACCGTTGCGGGTCTCGATGACCTCTTCAGTGGGCACGACGGCCTCGAAGATGTAGTCCTCCATGCCCAGGGTCTTCACCCGGTTGTCCAGGTTCTGCTTGACCCGGTTCTCCATGCCGGAGTACGTGTGAATGACGTACCAGTCGCCGATCTGGCTACGCAGCCGCTGGCGAAGCTCTTCGAGCACCGCCTCCTCGTCCGCGTCGCTGACGGTCTCTGGTTCGGGCTCAGGCTCGGACTCGTCGCCCAGGTCGAGCACGATGTCATCGGCTTCGGCATCGATCGTGCCGCCGAAATCGAGGTTCAGCTCCAGGTCGTCCTCGGTGCCGACATCGGGCAGGCCGAGATCGATCTCGATCTCGTTCTCGGTGCCGAACTCGTCACCGGGGGTGTTGTTCTCGGTCATCTCTCGCTTTCCGTCCGTCAGCCGAAGATCGCCAGGATCCCGGCGCCGAAGAGCAGGTCGAGCGCGGTCACGATCCCGATCATGATCAGGACGAAGATCAGGACCACCAGGAAGTACTGCTGCAGCTGGCTCCCGGTCGGCCAGACCACCTTCCTCAGTTCCGCGACCGCCTCCTGCACGAATTCCGCCGGAGTGGCCCGCCGGGGCTCATCCGAGTTCACCTTCGGGGTGCGCCGCTTGGGCGTGGCGTGGCCCTTGCCGGCGTCCGGGGTGGCTGCCTTGCGGACCGGACGGGACTGCGCGGCCGCCTGCGCGACCTGCTCCTCCTCGGTCAGCTCGACGTCCTCAAGGCCCATCGCCTCCAGATCAAGGGAGTCGGTGGGGTCAGCAGGTACGTCGGCAGCAGCCTGATCCTGTTCGTCCGCCACGGGGCCGTCCTTACATCTTCACTAGGTGGGTGTTGCCAACCGTTCATGCAAAACGGCCGTCCAGCAGGGCAAGAGGGACTTGAACCCCCAACCTGCGGTTTTGGAGACCGCTGCTCTGCCAATTGAGCTATTGCCCTTCAATGGTGACCTGCTCGAGGTTGCCGCTGCCTTGTGGGCATGGGCGAACCGGAGTCGGCCACCAAGAACCAGATTGTACGGGTTTTGATCAGGCGAGTCGAACCGAACGGGCTTTGGCGCGCCCAGCCGGTGTATGGACCGATCGCCGGCTCAGAGCACCGCAGCTATCGCCTTGGCCACGGTCCCGACGTTGCTCGGGTTCAGCGCAGCCACGCAGATGCGGCCGGCGTCGGTGCCGTACACCCCGTGCACCTCACGAAGTTCGCGCATCTGCTCCGCGCTCAGCCCGCAGTAGCTGAACATGCCCACCTGGTCGGCGATGAAGCCGAAATCACGCGGGGCGCCGGCCAATTCACTCACCAGCGCGGAACGCATCGCCTTGATCCGCAGCCGCATCGACTCCAGTTCGGCCTCCCAGCGTGCCCGCAGTTCCGGGTCACCGAGGACGGACGCGACCACCGCCGCGCCGTGGGTGGGCGGGTTGGAGTACGTCGTCCGGATGGTCACCTTCAGCTGGGAGAGCACCCGCGCGGCTTCCTCGGCGTCCGCGGCCAGGACGCTCAGCCCGCCGACGCGCTCGCCGTAGAGGCTGAAGCTCTTGCTGAACGAGGACGCGACGAGCAGCGGGACGCCCAGCCCTGCGAACCGGGCGACGACCGCGCCGTCCGGCTCGATTCCGTCCGCGAAGCCCTGGTAGGCCATGTCAAGGAAGGGCACCAGCCCGCGCTCGACCACGACGTCGGCAACCTGGGCCCACTGGGCATCGTCCAAGTCGTAGCCGGTCGGGTTGTGGCAGCAGGCGTGCAGGACGACCACGGTGCCTGGCTCAGCCGCACGTAGGTCGGCCAGCATGCCCTGGAAGTCGATGCCGCCCAGCGCCGGCGCGTAGTACCGGTAGGTGCGGACGTCGTACCCGGCGCGGCTGAACAGCGCCTGGTGGTTTTCCCAGGACGGGTCGGAGATCAGCAGTGTGCGTCCGGCATCGGTGAGCTTGAGGAACTCGGCGCCGATCTTGAGCGCACCGGTGCCGCCCAGGCCCTGCACGGTCACCACCCGGCCGGACGTGACCGCGTCCGATTCGGCTCCGAAGACCAACTCGCGGACACCTTTGGTGTAGGCCGGCAGTCCGTCAATCGGCAGATAGCCGCGTGGGGCCGGCGCGGCGGCCAGCCGAGCCTCGGCCTCGCGGACGCAGTCCAGCAGCGGGATTTTGCCGTCTTCGCCCAGGTACACCCCGACGCCCAGATTCACCTTGTCGGCCCGGGTGTCGGCGACGAAAGCCTCGGTCAGGCCGAGGATCGGGTCACGCGGTGCCAGCGGAAGGCTCGACAGAATGCTCATCTGGGTTCCTTTCAAAGACCGGGCGCCGGCGCGGCTGAGCCGACCCAGCAGTCGTCGGGCGACAGTCTACGCATCCAGGCTGACACCGATCAGTACCGGTTCAGGTACCAAACGGACGCCGTACGCGCGCTCCACACCGGCACGCACTTCGCGCGCCAGCGCGACGATGTCGGCAGCCTGGGCCGAGCCACGGTTCGTGATGGCCAGCGTGTGCTTGCTGGACAACCTGGCCAGGCCCAAGCCGTAGCCGCGGCTGAAACCGGCGTGTTCGATCAGCCAGGCCGCGCTGGTCTTGACCGTGCCGTCGGGCTGCGGGTAGCGCGGCGCGTCGTCCGGCAACGCGGCCGCGATCTCGGCCGGCACCAGCGGGTTGGTGAAGAAACTGCCGGCACTCCAGGTGTCGGCATCAGCCTGATCGAGCACCATGCCCTTGCCGCGGCGCAGTTGGAGAACCGTCCGCCGCACCTTGGCCAGTGGCGCGCGCTCCCCCGGTTGAATGCCCAGCGCTTTCGCAAGCTCGGCGTAGCGAACCGGCGTCGACAGTTCGCCTAGGCGGAACTGGAAGCTCACGCTGAGCACCACCCAGCGTCCGGGCTGGGCCTTGAACAGCGAACGCCGGTAGCCGAAGTGGCATTCGGCGACGCTGCGGGTGACCACTTTCCGATCCTGGCGGTCCCAGAGCCGGACGCGGGCGATGGTCTGGCTGACCTCCTGGCCGTAGGCGCCGACGTTCTGGATCGGGGTGGCCCCGACCAGGCCGGGGATGCCCGAGAGCGCCTCCACGCCGACGTGGCCGGCGTGCACCGAGCGCTCGACGAACGCGTCCCAGGGTTCACCGGCGGCCACGTCGATGAACGCGCCCGAACAGGCGGCCACGTCCTCGGTGTGCACGCCGCGCAGGCGTCCGAGCTGGATCACCGTGCCGTCGAAGCCCGCGTCCGCGACCAGCACGTTGGAGCCGCCGCCGAGGATCAGTACCGGCTCGCCCCTGGCGTCCGCGCTGCTGACCAGGTCGATCAGCTCAGCCTCGGTCTCGGGCTCTGCCCAGGCTCGGGCCGGACCGCCCACCCGGAAGGTGGTGTGGTCGGCGAGCAGTTCAGCCAACAGACACCTCTGCGGTCGCCGCGCCGAGCACGGCCACTTCACCGGCGACGGCCTCGATGCGCACTGTCGCAACCCCGTCCTCGACCTTGGTCACCGTGCCGCTGAAGCGGACCTCGGCCCCGTCGGTCTCGGGGACGACAACCGGCTTGCTGAAACGGACGAAGTAGTTGAGCACCCGGGCCGGATCGCCCGTCCAGTCAGTGACCACGCGCAGCGCGGTGCCCATGGTGAGCATGCCGTGGGCGATCACATCCGGCAGGCCGAGCGCCGCGGCCGCAGGGTTCGACCAGTGGATCGGGTTGAAATCGCCGGACGCACCGGCGTAGCGGACCAGATCTGCTCTGGTGAAGGTACGGGTGAAGCCGGGCAGTTCCTGGCCGACGGACGCTTCGATGCTCATGCCGCTGCCTCCTGGGTGTGCATCAGGGTGGAGGTGGCCGTGCAGAGTTCCTCGCCGGCTGCGGTGGCCAGGTCGACCGCGATCGTGATGATCGCCATCGGGCCGCGAGCCCTTACCTTCTCGATTCGCAAGGTGGCGGTCACCTCGTCGCCGGCTCGGAGCGGCCGCTGCCAAGCGAAGCGCTGGTCGGCGTGCACCGTCCGGCTGAGGCTGAGTTCGAGGTCGGGATCGTCGAACATCGCGTCCCAGGCTGCCGCGGCCAACACCACTGCGAAGGTGGGCGGGGCGATCGGGTCGGTGCCGGCGTAGGCCGGGTTGGCGGCATCCCCGAGGGCGGCGGCGAACTCGGCGATCTTGGCTCGGCTCACCTGATAGGGCGCGGTCGCCGGGTAGCTGCGCCCGACGTGTTCTTCGCTGATCGGCATTGGCACAGGTTATCCGGCAGAAGTCTCATCGGCGTGCATGATCCTGCACCGAACACGGTTCAGGATCGTGCAGACCGTTGGTGGGCAAACGCAACGAAGCCGCCCGCGGTCGGCGGGCGGCTCGATGAGGCTTGGGTCAGCGGGTCTCGCGGTGCGCAGTATGCACGTGGCACTTCGGGCAGAACTTCTTCAACTCCATGCGATCGGGGTCGTTGCGCCGATTCTTCTTGGTGATGTAGTTCCGTTCCTTGCACTGGGTGCATGCCAAGGTGATCTTGGGCCGAACGTCGGCTTGCTTCTTGGCCATGACTTCCTCTTTCCCTTGCGAGTTCTACTTTTGGTAGCGGGAGCGGGACTTGAACCCGCGACACAGCGATTATGAGCCGCTTGCTCTACCGCCTGAGCTATCCCGCCCCGTTCGGATCCAGCTTCGCTGGGACGCGGGCGGTAACTCCGCAATCCGAACACAGAGCCCCCATGCGGAATCGAACCGCAGACCTTCTCCTTACCATGGAGACGCTCTGCCGACTGAGCTATAGGGGCCGGACAGCGGTTGACACTACCCCAGTTTGGGCGTTCGCCCCAAATCGAGCGTTGGGACGCGGTTCGGCCGCCTCGATCAGTCGAGTTCGGCGCGGTAGCGGGACAGGTCTACGCGTCCTGCGCGGACGCTGACGCCCTCCCCGATGAGCCGCTCGGACGCCTCCGCGACCAGGGGCGCGGCGATGGTTCCGTCCGCTCGGATCACCCGCCACCAGCACGTCTCCCCGCCGCTGCCGGCGAGGACCCGGGCCACCAACCTCGGCCCGCAGCCGACCACCCGGGCGATGTCGCCGTAAGTGCTCACCCGGCCGGAGGGGATCGCGTCCGCCACCAGCAGGATGCTGTCGGCGAGCTCGGCCATGCTGGGCATGACTGCACTCTACGAGGCCGCGGGCGGCGGGCCTATCGTGGAACCGAGTGAGAGGAGCACCATGACCGAGTACCGCATCGAACACGACACCATGGGCGAGGTCCGAGTTCCGGCGAGCGCTCTGTACGCAGCCCAGACGCAGCGCGCCGTCGAGAATTTCCCGATTTCGGGACGCGGCCTGTCCAGCCACCACATCGCCGCGCTCGCCCAGATCAAACGCGCGGCCGCTCTGGCCAACGCCGAGCTGGGCGTGCTGTCACCGGATGTGGCGGACGCGATCGTGGCCGCGTCCGAGGAGGTGATCGCCGGTCAGCACGACGACCAGTTCCCGATCGACGTCTTCCAGACCGGCTCAGGCACCTCGTCCAATATGAACGCCAACGAGGTGGTGGCCAATCTGGCCTCGCGAGGGCTCGGCCGTCCGGTGCACCCGAATGACCAGGTGAACGCGTCCCAGTCGTCGAACGACGTGTTCCCTTCGTCGATCCACATCGCGGCCGTGCAGGCTATCCACGAGACGCTGTTCCCAGGGCTGGAGACGCTGGCCGCGTCCCTGGAAGCGAAGTCGGCCGAATACGCGAGCGTGGTGAAATCCGGTCGCACCCACCTGATGGATGCGACCCCGATCACGCTCGGCCAGGAGTTCAGCGGCTACGCCACCCAGGTGCGCTACGGCATCGAGCGGGTGCGCGCGGCGCTCCCCCGGCTGTGCGAACTTCCGCTGGGCGGCACTGCGGTCGGCACCGGCATCAACACCCCGGACGGGTTCTCCGCGCGGGTGATCGAACTGATTGCGGCGAACCTCTCGCTGCCGTTCGTGGAGGCGCCAAACCACTTCGAGGCCCAGGCCGCCCAGGACTCGCTGGTGGAGACATCCGGGGCGCTGCGGACGATCGCGGTGAGCCTGACCAAGATCGCCAACGACCTGCGCTGGATGGGTTCAGGACCACGCACGGGGATCGGCGAGATCTCGCTGCCCGACCTGCAGCCGGGCTCCTCGATCATGCCCGGCAAGGTGAACCCAGTGCTGCCGGAGGCGACGGTGATGGTGGCCGCGCAGGTGATCGGGAACGACGCCGCGATCGCGTTCGCCGGTGCGCAGGGCAACTTCGACCTGCTGGTGATGCTGCCGGTGATGGCCCGCAACCTGCTGGAGTCGATCACCCTGATCGGCAACGTCTCGCGAGTGCTGGCCACCCGCTGCGTGGACGGGATCGAGGCCAACGTGGAGCGGTGCCGGCAGTTGGCCGAGTCGTCGCCGTCCATCGTGACCCCGCTGAACCGGATCGTCGGCTACGAGGCGGCGGCGAAGATCGCCAAGCATTCGGTGAAGGCGAACTTGACCGTGGCGGACGCCGTCCGCGACCTCGGCTACGTCGAGCGCGGCGAAATCACCGAGGAGCAGTTGGCCACGGCGCTGGACGTGACCACGATGATCGGGGTCAATCGCTGATCGCCAGCCGGGCGCCGAGGGCGATCATCACGCCGCCGCCGGTTGCGCTCAGCCGACGCAGCCGGCGCGGCGAGGACGCGAACCAGCTGCGTGCCGTGCCGGCGAACAGCCCCCACAGCGAGTCGCAGAGCGCTGCGATCGCGACGAAGACCGCACCGAGTAGCAGCAATTGCGGGAGGGCCGGCTGCGCCGGATCGATGAACTGCGGCAGCATCGCGGCGAAGAAGACCGCGGTCTTCGGGTTGGTGAGTCCGACTACGAAGCCTTCGGCGAGCACCCGACGGTTGGACGGAGCCGCGTCCGGCACGGCAAGTTCACGCCGGTGTCGGATCGCCTGCACACCGAGGTAGATCAGGTAGGCCGCGCCGGCCAGCCGGATGATCTCGTAGCTGATGGTCGCGGCTGCGATCAGCGCACCGAGGCCGAAGGCGACGGCCGCGACCAGCACCAGTGTGCCGACGGCGTTCCCGAGGGCGGTGCGGACGGCCGCGCCGCGACCCATCGCAACTGCGCGGCTGACGACGAACAGCACGCTCGGCCCGGGAATCAGGATCAGCACCACGGCCACGGCGAGGAACGCCAGCAGTTGCGAGGTCGGCGGCATGGCCGAAGCGTAGTCGTGCCCGGTAGCGGCTACGAGATCACATGCACCGGACCGCAGCGATAGAGCTTCGGCACGGCCCCGCCGTTGGTGCGATAACAGACGAGTTCTCATCTTCCCAGGAGAGAACTGAGCTTCGGCGAGCGACTCAGGACTCGTCGCGCAGCCGCACGCGTGAGCCAGCGTGAGCTGGCTCGAACCTCAGGCGTCAAGCAACCGCTGATCGCCGCCATCGAAACCGGAGCCCGCCAGCCAATCGACGCCGTCCGAACGGCTCTCGAAGAAGCGATCCAGGTGCGCCCATCCCGACAGCTCGAACTGGCGCGCGATCAGGTGCTAGCTGCTGTGCAGGCGATCGGCGGCGAGGACGTCCGGGTCTTCGGCTCCGTCGCCCGCAGGTCGACGTGGTCTCCACGGGCAGTTCAG
>JAKOQD010000134.1 GCA_029778515.1 Actinomycetes bacterium | reverse complement strand
GCGAATCGAGGAAGGCGCAGCCAAGGCCGCCGCGGAGAAGCAGGCAGCGCAGGACGCGAAGGCCCAGGAAGCAGCGCAGCGCGAGTACGACGCTGAAGCTCGACGTAGTACCCGGACGAGCACCCGGGCACCGTCGCGCTCAAATGCCAAGTCGGGTGTGGAGAAGGTGCTGGGCTCGCCGACCTTCTGGAATCAGGTAATTCGCGCCGGCAGCGAGGTCGTCCGCACGATGTGGGGCACCGCCAAACGCTGAACGACGCCTGGCTATCAGCTGATCCGGATACCCCAGATGCGCTTGGCGTAGGACGCCACCACCAGCATGTCCCCGTAGGCCGACACTGAAGCCTCGGTGTTCTTGCCCAAGCTGAGGGTGTTGAGATCCTCGCCGGTGTTGGGGTCGATCAGATGCAGCGTGCCCCCGGAGTCGCCGAAGACTACATAGGCATGGCCGTCAGAGCTGGTGATCTGGGTCGGCGAACTCCACGAGTAGCGCTTGAGGTGCCGCTTCCAGGCCAATTTGCCCGTCTTGCGATCGAGGGCGATCAGGTCGCCCTGCTTCTCCGACGTGGTCTTGGCGACGTTGAACAGCACCAGATCGGCGATCTCACCGGTGCCGAGCAGCGGTGTGGCCATCAGGCCGCCGTTGTTCGGCAGGCTGCGTTGAGCAGGAACGTCGTACTGCCAGACCAACTCGCCGGTGAGGGCATTGATCTTGCGCAGGTTGGTGATGAACTGGTCGGGGTCGGTGCGCTTGTCCACCTCGTTGCCCGCGTACAGGAACACGCCGCCGTCCGCGGTCTGCTCCAACACCAGCGACGCATCGGAGTCGTCGCCCAGCGCCCTCGCCCAGACCACGGTCAGCGTGTTGGCGTCCCAGCAGATCAGGTTGCCGTCGTTGTCCTGGGCAAACATCAGATTGCGGTAGGCGACCGCCGAGGACTCGATGCCGTATTTCTCGCTAACCGGGGTGCTGTACTGCAGCTTGGTCAGTTGCGGGTCGACACTGACCGTCTTGGCCTCGGCGTCGAACTTCGCGTTCAGCTTGGCCTTGTAGACCAGACCGTTCTCGGCCGGCGCGAAGAGCGTGTCGGAGGCTGCGTTCACCAGCGCAGACGAGTCGAAGGCGCCCCATCCTTGACGCGGCGCGCCATCGTCCTTGCCCGACCATCCCGCTACCTGCACGTTCTTGATCAGGTCAAAGACCCGGTACTGGAATGGGCAATCAACGCCGTTCATGTCGTCGAGGCCCTGGCCGGCGTACAGCAGCGGGTATCCCCGCGGATCGACCGAGCCCGTGCCCTTGTAGCCGCAGCCGGTGTCGATCGGCGGCTTGGTCTGCTTACCGGTGGCCAGGTCGAGCCGGTAGATCATCCCGGTGAAGGTTGGATAGATCACCTCGGTGAATTCAGGGTCGTTGGCGAACTCGTCGGCGTACCCCATCGCCTTGCGGGTTGCCTCGGGCCAGTTCACCAGCAGTGGCTGGCCGGTCCAGCCGGCACCCGGCCAATAGGAGTTGTCCCCGCGCACCTCACCGGTGTCCTGGGTCCACACCACCTGAAGCTTCTTATCCTTGACGTCAGGCGTGCCATACGCCCCGCCGTTGCGCGCGTTGTTGCCGCGAAAGGTCAGCACACCGGGCACATCGGTGTAGGTCTCCGGATCGCCGAAGGCCACCGGCTGATCGCCCTGATAGTCCTGGATCACCTGGTTGTCGGCGTCCAGCACCCGCCACTTGAAGTCGCCTGCGGCGTCGGTCATCGCGTTGGTGGTCCAGCCGTCCGCGTCCGCGGTGGCCGGACGGAAGGCCGGCACCTGGCTCAGCGAGATGGTCAGCTTGGCCGGGTCGGTCTCGGGATTGACCGAAGCGGACGCGGACGCCGTCGGCCGGTTGGGCCGCTCTCCCGGCGTCACCGGCCCGTCCGGCACCGCGCAGGCGGCCAGACCGAGGGAGACGGAGATGCCGAGCAGCGCGGCCAGGGCGCGGCGGGAGTTCTGGTTGTGGCTCATCGCGATCGAGTCTAGGCCCGGGCGTTGGTGGCCCGACTCAACCCCGCCCAGGTCACCGCAAAGTGGACCGTTTGGTGGCGTCCGGGCGCGAGACCGTCCACCTTGGGGTGGGGTGACTGCCGGAAGACGCCCCGATCAGCAGGACAAGGGACCGTTAGGGGCTGAACGTCAGCCGACGTGGCGTCCGGAGAGCAGCACGGCCTGGTACTGGGCGCGCTCGTAGGCCGACGCATCCCCTACCGAACCCACGCTCATCGAACCGCGCAGCTGGTCCACCCCGAGATAGTCGTGGTCAGCCAGCCAGGCGTCCGCCTCGGCCAGCATCTGGGTGATCGCCTCGGGCCCGCGGCGGAGCACGGCCGAAGTCGTGCACGCCACGTTCGCGCCAACCAGGAGCGCCTTGATGATCTCCTCACCGGAATGCACTCCAGACGTGCACGCCAGCGCTACTTCAGGCAGCTGACTACGCAGGATGCCGATCCAGCGGAGCGCGATCCGCTGGTCGTCAGGCTGCGAGAGATCGGCCTTCGCGAACAACTTGAGCCGGTCCAGATCCAGGTCGGGAGCATAGAAACGGTTGAACAGCACCAGGCCGTCGGCGCCCGCGTCCACCGCCAGCGAAGCGAACTTCGACATTGCCGAGTAGAACGGCGACAACTTCACCGCGAGCGGGATGTCGACGGCGATCTTCACCGCTTCGATCGCGGCCAGATGGTCCAGCTCGACCTCAGCAGCCGACTTCAACGGGTCGGCTGCCACCGAGTAGAGGTTGAGTTCGAGGGCGTCCGCGCCAGCGTCCGCCAACTCGGCGGCGTACCGCTGCCAAGAGCCGGGCCGGGTCGCGTTCAGGCTCGCGATCACGGGGATCTTCAGCTGCGCCTTCGCCTTCTGCACCAGCCGTCGATGCCGTCCCGAACCCAACTCGGGCTGCTCAATCTCGGGCAGCGGGCTGCCGGAGAACTCGGCGAAGCCGTCCCCCACCTCCAGCCGTTCGGCCAGTTCGGACTCCTCCGCGACCACGTCCTCCTCGAACAGCGACGGCAGCACCACTGCGGACGCGCCCGCGGCTTCCAGGGCCAACAACGAGTCGATCCGCCCGGTCAGCGGGGACGCGGACGCGATCAGCGGGCCGGACAGCGGCAGCCCGAGGTAGGTGGTGGCCAGACCGGAGCTCATGATTCCTCCTTGACGGCCGGCAGGACGCGTTCCACACCGGCCAGTTGCGAGTAATAGTGCCAGCGAACGTCGGCGTCCGCTTGGGCTAGCTGTGCCAATTCCTCGGCTCTTGACGGATTGGCCCGTCTAAGCATTGCGAACCGGGCCTCGCTCGACATGAAGTCAGCCACCGGGAGGGTGGGCGCCTTACTGTCCAGATGCAGCGGCTGGCCGTCGCCGGGACGGTAGCGATACAGCGGCCAATACCCGCTGGCTACGGCTTCCGCCTGATGGGTCATGGACGTGGCCATGTCGATGCCGTGCGCGATGCACGTCGAATAGGCGATCAGCAGGGACGGCCCCGGCCACGCCTGGGCCTCGAGCATCGCGCGGACCGTCTGCTGCTGGTTCGCTCCGATCGCCAACTGCGCGACATAGACGTCTCCGTAGGCCTGCGCCAACACGCCGAGATCCTTCTTCGGCGTGCCCTTCCCCGCCGTCGCGAACTTCGCCATCGCTGCGCGCGGGGTCGACTTGGACGCCTGCCCGCCGGTGTTGGAGTAGACCTCGGTGTCGAGCACCAGGATGTTCACGTTCCGGCCGCTACCGAGCACATGGTCGAGACCGCCGTAGCCGATGTCGTACGCCCAGCCGTCGCCGCCGACGATCCAGACCGACTTGTCCACCAGTTCGTCGGCGAGGCTGAGTAGCGCCCGGGTAGCCACGAGGGCACCCTCCATGGCATCCCGGCGAACGCCGGGATCATCCGCGGACGGAGAGCCCGGGGCAAGCCCGGGATGACGTGGGTCGCCGGGGTGATTTGGGTCCGCGGGGTGACTTGGGTCAGCGGGATGACTTGGGTCAGCGTGTGCGGCCAGGAGCTCCTTGAGTTCCACAACCCGCTCGCGCTGGGCGGCCAGGCCGGCCTCGTCGGACTGGTCGGCGGTCAGGATCGCGTCCGCCAACTCGGGGCCAACCACCTCGCGCAACTCGGCCAGCAAGCGCCGGGCCTCGGCGTGCTGCTTCTCCCAGGCGATCCGCATCCCGAGTCCGAACTCGGCGTTGTCCTCGAACAGCGAGTTCGACCAGGCCGGGCCCCGACCGTCCGCGTTCTTCGTGTACGGGGTAGTCGGCAGGTTGCCGCCGAAAATGGACGAGCAGCCGGTGGCGTTCGCCACGATCATCCGGTCGCCGAAGAGCTGGGTTAGCGTCTTCAGGTACGGCGTCTCGCCGCAGCCCGAGCAGGCCAGCGAGAACTCGAACAGCGGCTGCAGCTGGGCCACGCCCTTCACCTGGTCGTGGCGCACCTGCGTCCGATCGATCTCGGGCAGACCCAGGAAGAACTCGAAGCTCTCGCGCTCGACGTCGCGATGCTCGCGCGCGGGGGCCATGTTCAACGACTTGTGCTTGAGCTCGGACTTCGAGCGCGCCGGGCAGATGTCCACGCAGATGCCGCAACCCGTGCAGTCGTCAGGCGCCACCTGGACGATCAGCCGGCGTCCGGGAAGCTGGCGGTCCTTGTACTCCTTGTGCTTGAACCCAGTCGGAGCGTCCGCGAGATCGGCCGGGTCGGCCAGCTTGATCCGGATCGCAGTGTGCGGGCAGGTGATCGCACACTTGCCACAATCGATACACAGCGATTCGTCCCAGATCGGCAGCTCGGCCGCGAGCCCGCGCTTCTCCCACTTCGCGGTGCCGGTCGGCCAGGTGCCGTCCACCGGCAACGCGCTCACCGGCAGCAGGTCGCCCTGGCCGTGCAGCATCGCCGCGGTGACCTGGCGGACGAAGTCACCCGCCGCCTGTGGCAGCGGCGGCAGCCGGTGTTCGGTGCCGGACGCAACCGCCGGCACCACCAGCGGCGAAAGGGCGGCCAGCGCCGCATCGATGGCCTGGTAGTTCTTCTCCACGATCGTGCGGCCGCGGCGGCCGTAGGTCTCCTCGACCGACGCCTTGATCGCGGCCACCGCCTCCTCGGTCGGCAGCACGCCGGACAGGTGGAAGAAGCACGGCTGCATCACGGTGTTGATCCGCCGGTGCAGCCCCGCGGCCTTCGCCACTGCCTCGGCGTCGATCACGTACGTGCGCAGCTGCTTGTCGATGATCAGTTGCTGCACCTCGATCGGCAGGTGCTCCCAGGTCTGCTCGCCGTGGGGCGAATTCAGCAACAGCGTGCCGCCGGGCTTGGCGACGTCGACTGTCTGCATCGCCTTCAGCAGTTCGAACTGGTGGACGGCAACGAAGTCGGCCTGGTCGATCAGGTACGTCGAACGGATCGGCGTGCTGCCGAAGCGCAGGTGCGAAACCGTCACCGCGCCCGACTTGCGCGAGTCGTAGACGAAGTAGCCCTGCGCATGGGCGTCCGGACGCGATCCAATGATCTTCACCGAGTTCTTCGCCGCGCCGACGGTGCCGTCCGAACCGAGCCCGAAGAACACTGCCGAGATGTGTTCGCTCGCGACGTGGAAGTCGGTGTCCGGAGCCAGCGACAGGTGGGTGACGTCGTCGTTGATGCCGACTGTGAACCGTGGCTTGGGGTTCGGCTTCGCCAATTCGTCGAAGACCGCTTTCGCCAGTTGTGGGGTGAATTCCTTGGACGAGAGCCCGTAGCGGCCGCCGATGACGGTTGGCGCCACCAGGTCATCCCGGCCCACCAGGTCATTCCGGCCCTCAACGTCATTCCGGCGAAAGCCGGGATCCCCGTCCGACGCCCGAGGATCGTGCAGGGATCCCGGGCCAAGCCCGGGATGACGAGGGCCCGCCGATGCCAGTGCGACCAGCACATCGGCGTGCAGCGGCTCGGCAGGCGCGCCGGGTTCCTTGGTCCGGTCCAGGACGGCGATCGAGCGGACGCTCCTCGGCAGCGCGGCCAGGAACGCCGCCACCGGGAACGGCCGGTACAACCGGACGGTGAGCATGCCCACCTTCTCGCCGCGGTGCACCAATTCCTCGACGGTCTCGGCAAGGCAGCCGGCCGAAGAACCCATCGCAACCACGACGCGTTCGGCGTCCGGAGCACCGTGGTAGTCGACCAGCGAGTAGCGGCGTCCGGTGTGTTCGGCCAGTTCGCCGAAGACTTCGGCCACCACGTCGGGCACTGCGAAGTGGAACGGGTTGGCGGCTTCGGCGGCCTGGAAGAACGTGTCCGGGTTCTCCGCTACACCCCGGATCATCGGCGCGTCCGGCGTCAGCCCACGCGAGCGGTGGGCGATCACGTCCGTCTCGCGCACCAACGCGCGCAGCACGTCGTCGCCCAGCAACTGGATGGTGTTCTCCTCGTGGCTGGTGCGGAAGCCGTCGAAGAAGTGGACGAACGGCACCCGCGTGCGCAGCGTGGCGGCGTGAGCCACCAGCGCGAAGTCGTGCGCCTCCTGCACCGAGGACGCGGACAGCATCGCCCAGCCGGTCATCCGTGCGCTCATCACGTCGGAGTGGTCGCCGAAGATGCTCAGCGCGTGCGTGGCGACCGTCCGCGCGGCAACGTGGATCACCACAGGCGTCAGCTCCCCGGCGATCTTGTACATGTTGGGCAGCATCAGCAGCAGCCCCTGGGACGCGGTGAAGGTCGTACCCAATGTCCCCTTCGTGACCGCGCCGTGCAGCGCCCCCGCAGCGCCGGCCTCCGACTGAAGCTCGACCACCTCGGGCACGCCGCCCCAAAGATTCGGCCGCCCGGCCGCCGACCAGGCGTCCGCCGACTCCCCCATCGCCGAGGACGGGGTGATCGGATAGATCGCGATCACTTCACTGAGCGCGTGCGCGACCCTGGCCGCGGCCTCGTTCCCGTCCAGAGTGGCGCGGACGGGCGCGGCCTCGCTGGACTCAGCCATCGGTACCGCGCTCCTCAGTCACCGCACCATTCTTGCGCCTCACAAGGGCTGACGACCCACCGTTCCAACGATCTGGGTGCGGTACTCCGGACTGCTGAAGCGGGCGTACTCGGCCTCGGCCGCGCGGATCCGGGCCGGCACATCCAGTCGCTCGGACGGCTCCTCGTTGCCCGGCGTCGTGATGAACTTCTGCAGCGCCTGCAGACCGGCGGAAGCGCGACCGGCGGCTGCGGTCTGCTTGGCGTCGAGGCGGGCGGCGTACCAGTCCGAGGCCAGCACCGAGTCGCGGCTGAACAGGGCGCGGAACTCGGGGCTGCCCAGGTCCCAGCCTTCGGCGGACGTGCCGTGCGCCATGATCTCCAGCAGCGCCTTGAGCGGCGGGATCGCCAACTCGATCGTGCCGTCGTCGAAGTAGGCCTGCGCGACCCGCTGATGCGTCGCCACGATCGTCGCCACCGATTCGGCGAAGATGTCCGCGTCCTGCAGTTCGGGACGCAGCATCTCGTCGGTGAAGACCGAGTGCGGGTGCAGGAAGATCCGGCCGAAGTACTTGCGGCTGAACGCCTGGGTCATCCGGTAGCCCAGCCGGCTGGCCAGCACGGTCTCACCCTCGTGCTCGAAATCCTCGATGCGTTCCAGGGCGCCCTCGGCAAGCAGATTGGCCGACGACCGCTCTGCGGCAGTCATCCGCGAGAACACCTCAGGCACCAGCATCGAGATGTCGTGGTTGACCCGGACGTACGGCCCGACGAACCCGGCGCAGGACACCCAGCCGTCGTAGCCGGTGAGCGCATAGGAGAGGAGGGCTGCGTTCAGGTCGACGATCGCCGGCATCGCGTTGAACGGGCCCTTGGTCATCGCCCCCTCGGAGCCGGCACCGGTGGTGGACGGCGACTTGCCGGTCATCGAAGAGATGAATTCCGCGAAGAGCTCCGGTAGTTCAAGGTAGTGCAGCGGACTGAACGCGCACAGCGGCGGCACCGGGCCCTCGGGCGGGTTGTTCCGGCGTCCGGCGGCGACGATGTCTACCGGCAGCGGCAGCGCGGCGTCCGTGGGCAGCTTGCGCACCAGGTGCGAAGCCAGGTCGGCGACCGCGGTGCCGAGTACGTTGGTGCGGTCGGGACGCTTCTGCAGGTAGCGCGGGTTCTTGCTCGGCTTGCCGTCCACCAGTCGTGGGCTGGCCGAGGAGACGAAGAACTTCGGCGACACCTCCGCCGGCTTGTCGGCGAAATCGCTGATCAGATTGCGCATCGGAGCGGTGAATTTGCTGAAGGCCACCGCGTCGTCGCGCATCTCGTCGGCGTCCGCCTTCGTCAGCGGCTGGAAGTTCGAGAGGAAAGTGCCGGGCGAGGCGATGTCGAGTTCGGCCTGCTTGTCGTAGCCGCGATGGATGGCGTCGTCCGGACGCTGGAACAGCAGCTCCTCGCAGTTCTCGACCAGCTTGTAGGAGCGGGTCTCGTCCAGACCGAGCATGTGCCCGCCGATCACCACGGACGCGGTGATGTCGTCCTCGGTCTGCACCTTCACGGCTGGGCTGAAATCGTGGCGCAGCCCGAAGAGTCGCCACGACCCGTCCGCATCGAAGCCGACCCGGAGCATGTTCACCATGATCTTGTCGCCGTCGAGGCGCAGGTTGTTGCCCCGGCGGCCGTTGATGATGCCGACGCTGAAGTGGCTGCGCCAGTCCTCGCCCCAGGCTGGGGTGTAGAACCGCTTCACCACGAAGACGAGTTCCTTGATGTGTTGCGGAATCTGCTCCAGCCAGGCGTTGTACTCCGGCGAGTACTCGCGCTCGGACGGGGTGAGCAGCTTGATCACGCTACCGATGGACCGATCGTCGGAGAGGATCGGACGCCGGTCGGTGCCGTTCTGGGTCGGGGCGGCGAAGCGATCGGAGAAGTCGTGCTCCAGGATGGCCTGCACCTGGTCCATGTCCGCGTCGTAGTCGGGGGTGTAGGCCGCGCCGAAGATGAAAGCGTCGGTGATCGCCTTGGAGATTTCCGACTTGCCGCCGCCCGAGACCGTGGACGGCTTGTGGCAGCTGGTCGCGGTGGGAACCGTCCCGACCAGGCTCCACTGGGTGCGATCAGCGGCCTGCTGGGCCATCCGCACCTGGTAGCCGTCCGGGCTCAGGTAGACCTTGTCGGCGCGCAGCTTGAGCGAGCCCGGGTTGCCGTCCGCGTCCGTCCACGTGACCGTCATCGACCGCAGCGAGAAGTTCGCGTTCGGCGGTACCAGGACGATCTGCTCCTGCTGGCGGTCGAGCGCGTGGCCTTCGGGCTGCAACTCGAAGCGCTCCGGATTGCGTTCGACCACCTCGGCCAGGTTGTACTCGGAATCGCCGGGCGGGGTGACGGTGTATTCCTGGCCCAGGTTGTAGCTGGGGAAGACCAGGGCGCCGCCGGCGTGCTCCTCCTCGGCGTTGCCGAACAGGTTCGCCGAATACGAGATCTGGGTCTTGACTTCCTTCTTGCAGTAACCGAAGTAGTTGTCGGCGATCACCGTGACGATCACCCCACGGGCATCCCGAGCACAGACCTTGAACGCCTGCCCAGCGTTGTACAAGTCGTCCTCATGCTCCCAGGCCACACCGTCGCGGCGCTGGCGTTCGGTCGCCTCGCTGATGTGCGGCAGCCCGAGCGACTTCTTGGTCACCTTGGTCAGGTGCGGAGCCAGGATCACCGCACCGGTATGACCCGTCCAGGTCTCCGGCAACAGGGACGCATCATTCTCCGGCAGATACGGATCGCCACCATTACCGAAGATGCCTTCCACGAAATCGAGGTTCGCGACCAGACCGCCCGGCACGATGAACCGGGTCTCCATCCGCTTCTCCCGCACATAACCGGGCACCGCCGGCGCCACCAACGGACGCAGCTGCAGCGACACGAAACACGCCGCCGGGTTCTCCAGGTTCGCCGTGAACGGCAGGATCTTGTCGACCTCGGGCGGCTGGAAAGCCAGTTCCAGCAGCCGAGCGAACACCGCTTTCGGGACGGCGATCTTGTCATCCGGAATCGGCAGCCCACCCTCGGCGATGTGGAACACCCCGGCGGTCGTGCGCCGGTCATTGGCCGGGTTGTGCAGCACCCCGTTGGCCAGCCGGTAGCTGTGCAGCAGCGGCGAGCTGAACTCGTCCGCGTCATAGGGCAGCGACAACGCCCGGGCCAACCCCGGCTCATCCAGCACGAAGGTGCGCTTGGGCAGCTTCGGCTCAACCCCAGTCTCAGCCAAATAGTCGTCCAGCCAGCTCTGAATCCGCGCATCGGCCGCACACAACCGGTCGGCAAGCCGACGACTGAGTTCGCGCTGTCGGGCGATGATGGGCGCCACGAGCTTTGCCTGGCCGTCCTGCACCTCGGCTGGCAGCGGCAACCCCAGCTGGGCAAGTCGAAGGCTAATGGCGGCAGTTTCGGTCGAAGCCATGGGTTCATTGTCCCAAACGATTTAGCCTCACCAAACCCCGTCCAGCCCGAGCTATGCGGTCTTGACTGTGGCTGGATACACCGCGGACGGTGGGCTGAATCACAGTCAACGCGTCTCGCGTGGCTGACGTTGTCCACAGGCCGGCATTCATCCACATCCCGGTAGCCGGGCTGACGCGGAATCGTCGATCCTGCCGAAGATGCAGACGTGATCAGTCGAAGTGCCGTCCCGAGCACGCTCAGCCAAACCGCCGAACTCCAGGCCGGCATGCTCTCGCGAGCCCAGGTGCTGCGCGCCGGAATCAGTGATCGCGTGATCGCACGGCTGTGTCGGCAGCGCTGGCTGCAGGTCGCGCCCGGCGTGTACAGCGTGCGCGACGAACCGTCCTGGTTGGGTTGGGCCTGGGCGGGCCTGCTGATCGGCGGGCCAGGTTCGGTACTCGGCCTGGCCGCCGCTGGGCACCTGAACCAGCTGATGCCGGCACCGGATCAGCTGGCCATCTGGGTGGGCGAGCACCGCCAGGTGCGGACGCGTTGGCCCTGGCACTTCATTCGCGGTCAGCGCATCGGAGTCGGGTCCCCGCCCCGGACGGACCGCATCCGGACGATCCTCGACCTCGCTGCGGTTCAGCCGTCCGATGCCCTGCTCAACCTGCTGTCTGAGGCAGTCGGACGCCGGGGCGTGACGCCGTCCGTGGTGCTGGACGCGCTGGCGCAGTTGCCGCGACACCCCCGGCGGAAGCTGTTGATTGAGGTGCTCGGTGACGTGACTGCCGGCGTCCGCTCGCCATTGGAACGCCGTTTCCTGCGCGACGTCGAGCGCGCACATGGGCTGCCCGTCGCCGAACGGCAGGAATCACCCAGCGGACGGCATCAGGTGGACGCGTGGTACCGGGAGTTCGGAGTGGTTGCGGAACTGGACGGTCGCGCGTTCCACGAGGGACGGAACCGGTTCCGCGACTTCGAGCGGGACAACCGGCATGCACTGCTGAGCCTGACCACGCTGCGGTATGGCTGGAACGACACGATCAACAATCCCTGCTCGGTTGCCCGGCAACTCGTGGCCATGTTTCGGCTGCACGGCTGGACCCGCGTCCCCAAGTCGTGCCCGCGTTGCGCCAACCGGCCTTGGCCGTGACATCACCCACCGCGGACGGTGCGCTGAGTCACAGTCAACGCCGTTTCGGCGGAGTAGCCTCACGCCATGGAAACGTTGGGGCCGGCGATCGCCGAGATCGCGATCGGGTTGGCGTTCTGCTTCTTCGGCTACCCGGGCGCACGATTCGTGCTGGCGCTGTGGGGCGCGGTGCTCGGCTTCATCCTCGGCGTCGCCGGCTACGCGGTCGTGGTCGGCTGGCTGGGCTCGAACCTGGGCACCATCGCGCCGTGGATCGCTGGGGCCATCGGCGCCGTCATCCTTGCCGGGCTCGCGTTCGCGTTCTACTGGGTGAGCGTGCTGGTGGCGATGGGTTCGCTGGGCTGGGGGCTCGGGCAGGTGCTGGCCGCGTCACTGAACGTGCCCACTTGGCTGGCGGTCACCATCGCGGTGGTCGTCGCGGCCGGCCTGGTGATCATCGGCTGGACGCTCGATCTACCCCGGCTCCTGCTGATCGTGGTCACGGCCTTCATCGGGGCCGCCGGGATCGTGACCGGCGTCCAACTGCTGCTCGGCCAGCTGAACCCGTGGTACGCCGACCTCGGCCCAAGCCTCGCCACGGGCGCCAACCTGGTCTGGCCGGTCGCCTTCGTGCTGCTCGGCATCATCGGCGTCCTCGTCCAGTCCCGGCAGAGCTCGGGCAAGACGCTCCGCGCCGCCTACCACTGACCACCAGCACGGGCGATGAGCACGGGCAACTCAGCGCAGCGTCCCCAGCACCGCGGACGCGACCTGCTCGGCACTGCG
>JAKOQD010000133.1 GCA_029778515.1 Actinomycetes bacterium | reverse complement strand
GCACATGTTCCGGCGCACCGTCGCAACGGTGATCAACGAGCAGGCAAGCCTCAACCTGGCCTCGGAGCTGCTCGGCCACACCGACCCCAAGGTCACGATCGAGCACTACATCCGCCGCAACGAGCAGGTGAACCCACTGACCGCGGAGCTCCTCGACCAGGCGTTCGCCCGCACGGACGACGAGTAATCGGGTGGCCGCTGAGTTCCTAAGGAACGTCAAGCCACTTGGCGGCTCGTAGGCTTGGTGGAGGCGGGCTGGGATGTTGGAGCGCTTTGCGACTCCTGTGACTCCTGGCCCGCCGCCTGCTTGCGGCGTTCGCGCATCCGCTGGTGCCGGACGTTGTCGCGGCGGCGCGGTTCGAGTTGGTAGCGGTCCTTGACGATCGCGCGGCCTTCGGCCTCGGTGATCGGGGTGCCGTCGACGTCGCGTAGGACGTAGTGCTGGCCGGTGCGCATGCAGGTCGCGATCCGGGTCAGCATGGTCGTGGCCAGGTGGCAGACCGCTGAGGAGTGGTGTCGATCGCCGGCCATCAGCCGCTGGTACTTCGCCGCGATCTGCGGGTCGACCTTGCGGGCTTGGTCAGCAGCGGCGAACAGCATCTCGCGCAGCAGCGGGTCACCGGCCTTGGTGATCGAGGACTCGACCTTCGACACCCCGGACTGGCTGACCTTCGGCACCAGACCGGAGTAGGCGCGGATCGCAGCCAGGGAGGTGAACCGGTGCGGGTCACCGATCCGGCCGGCGATCACGGCACTGATGACCGGCCCGACCCCTGGCGCTGAAGCGACGATCCCGTCGGGGTCGGCATCGGCGTAGAGGTTCGCGATCCGCTCGTCGATCTCCTTGATCTGACCGGTCAGGAACAGTGCCTGCTCGGCCTCGTGGGCGATGTCGGCGGCGAGCTCGGCGAAGTCCATCCCGTCGCTGCCGTCATCAAGGGTCCACAACGAGAGGGTCTCCTTGGCTGCGACGATCAACGCGGCGGCCCGGTCTTCGCGCCACGCGCCGCGGGAACGGGCGATCAGGAACCGTGCCAGGCGGGCCTGGCCGAGCCGGATCACCGCGTGCGGATCGGCGTAGCGGGCCAAGAACTCCAACGCGGCGATGCCATAGCGGGCGTTGAGTGCCTCGTACCAGGCCGGGCCGAGCAGCTCGGTCAGCGCGTCGAGTCGTGCGTAGACCGCGGTGCGACGTTTCACCATCGTCGAGCGCTGCCTGGTCAACCTGCGCAGCGGATCGGCCGGCCCTTGGCCGGAGTAGGGCCGCAGCCCCTCGGGATGCAGCAGCGGCAGCCGCGCGAGCAACTCGGAGTCGATCCGGTCGTTCTTGGTGTGCTTGGAGTAGTACTTGCGCAGGTCCGAGGACTGCGTGGTCGGGACCATCACCACCGTTGCGCCGCGGCGGCGGAACCACTCCGCGACCACGATCCACGCGTTCCTGGTCGGCTCAACCACCACGGTCAGCTCGCCCGGCTCTGCCAGGTCGAGGTCGTCCCAGAGCCGCTCCAGATCGGCCGGTCGGGTCCAGAACTTCCTGCCCCGCCAAACGGTCTTGCCGTCGACCGCGAGCGTGGCCTGATGCGCGGCCCGGCAGGCCACGTCGATTCCCAATGTCAACGCCATCGGCGTCCTCCTGTCAGTCACTTTCGGGTTCCCAGGTGACTGACCACCGCGGCCACGGCCCAGACATTCTCTAAGCAGGAGTCCCGCACGCCGGCTGGCTCCAAGTTCCCGAACAGGGACACCGCTCGACCAGACACCGAGTCCGCGGGCGACCACTCAGATGCCAGGGATCACCACGTGTCCCGGTCGGAACGCTCGACCGCCCACGGACCCACCGTCAGGCTAAATGTCGGACCGCAGTCCTAGAGTTCACGTGTGGAAGAGGCGAGCGCGCAGGATCAGGAGAGCGATACCCGATCGATGACCACTGCCCGGGTATATGTGGAGTCGCCGCTTCCGCATCTGGACCGCACGTTCGACTACGAGGTTCCCGACGCCCTCGACGAGGAAGCGCAGCCCGGCGTCCGGGTGCGGGTTCGCTTCGCTGG
>JAKOQD010000023.1 GCA_029778515.1 Actinomycetes bacterium | reverse complement strand
GCGCCTATACGTAAACGGCACACTCGTAGCCACCACCAACGCCAACACCACCATCGCCACCAACACCCTGCCACTCATCATCGGCGCCGAACCAGACAACGGCGCCCCCTTCGCCGGCACCATCGACGACGCACGCCTCTACAACCGCACCCTCACCGCCACCGACATCACCAACCTCTACACCACCGGCACCACCGCCACCTCGGCGGCGAAGTCGGCGAGCGTGGCGTCCTCCGAACCATCGGGAGCGGCTCCAGCGAGCGCGACTCCTGCCGCGGCATCCTCGTCTGCCGAGACCGCTTGGGCCCCGGCCTCGTCGGCTTCGGCCCAGACTTCGTCGGCCCCGGCAGCCCCGACGACACAGTCGCCTACACCGACAGCCACACCGAGCCCGACGCCAAAGGCCAGCCAGAGCGCTGAAGAAAGCTCTGCGCCGCCTACGGTCAGTGCTTCGGCGTCCGAGACATCAGACCCGGCCACGGTCAGTCCCACAGTGACCGGCGCCTCCGGCCCCTAGAGCCCGGCCTGGTCCCGGACGAAGTCTTGCCAGGCGGCCCGAGCGCCGGCGCGTAGGCGGTCCGCGCTCGACTTCGCGACCCGCAACACTCGGCGAGGTGAGGAGCCGGGCGCCACGGTGGCACTCCGCAACGCGCTGATCGCCCGGTGCCAACCGGTGGCTGCAGCACCCCCCTCCAAGAGGACGGACAGCGGCACGCCTGTCGCCGGAAGCCACCGTGACTCGTATGAAAGGTCGCCCACAGGGCGATCGCCGGCGAAACCGGGCCACGGTTCGCCGAAGTTTGCGCTCGCAGCGAAGGCCGGGCGATCGCCGTCGTAAGGGTAGAGAAACTCCAGGTCGACCAGTTTCAGGCCGAGTTCGGGATCGAGGAGGAAGTTCGCCGGCTTCGCGTCCACTACGTCATAGCCCGCCTCGTAGAGTTGCCGGAGCACAGCAACCATCTGACGCAGGACGGACATCGGCAATCGGTGGCCGGCGCTGTGACTCAGAGTGTCCCGATAGAGCGGAAGCTCAAACCAGTTCGGCCCCGTCGCCAGTAATTCGGGTAACGCGGGAACGCTTCCGGCGAGCTTGCGTAGAGCGTCAACTTCGCGGTCTCGGAACCGCAAGAACGCCGGCACGAAGGTTTTACGCACCCGGTGTTCACCGCCGGCGACCACCACGTCAACGCGGGAGCGTCGACCAAGCGAGAGGTTCCGCAGCATTCCGGACGGGGCGGTGAGAGCCCCGGCTCTGCCTACCGCCTCGGATTCCAGGTCCGCTGCGAGGCTGGGGACCACTGTCCTCAGGTACTCGCGAGCCTCGGTCGAATTATCGGCCGAATGAACGGGGTTGAACCACTGCGGTGCTTCGACCAGGTCCTCCACGAGGCCTCGCAGCGCGAGCTTCACCTCATAGGTCTCCGCGTTGGTCAAGTGTGGGTAGCGGCCGGCCATCCAGTGATAGGGCTGACTGGGAGCATGGTGGACGGCCACCACCAGCATGGACGGTGCGCCGCCGCTCGTCGGGAACGGCCCAGTGCCCCAGTTGCCTCCCCGAAGAGTCTGCTCAGCCGTGTTCCTTGCCGCAGCGGGCAGCGCTTCATCGTGAAACACGTCGAAGCCGAAGCGATCGAACACCCCGAGGATGCGGTTCCGTCCGAGCACTTCCACGGCCCGCTCGCGCACCAGAAAGACGGCAAGCTCGGCACCCCCGGGAAGGACGGCCCCAGGCTGGTCGCCGTCGGCGATCAGCCTGCCTGCCCAAGGGTTCTCAGCGCTGAGCCGCCGGATCGTGTCCGTGGGCGGACGCCAGCCCACCGAACTCAGGTACTTGTCCAGCCCCTCGTAGCTGATCGGAAGGTCGACGCCGCGTTCCTTGGCTAGGCCGGCGAGGATCGCCGGGTAGTCGTGCTCGGGCCCGGCAACCCCCGGCCCCAGGACCTCAGACCGAAGACCGGCCCGCTCCCCCTTGTGATAGACCGCGTGGTACGCGAGGGAATGAAGATGGTCCATCGCCTCGGGCACCAGGAACCCGCTGCGGTGTTGCACCGCCCGCTCAAGCAGGCTCCGCGCCAACCCCGGCGGGTAGTAGGCCGAATCCTGGTAGTCGCTGGCCGGCAGACCGGAGACGCTGTAGAGGTCGATGGGCTGGGTTCCTGGTTCTGACTCGACCAAGCCTCGGAGCGTCTCGGCGTCCGCATCGGCGACCAGCAGGTCGAGATCTTCGCCCGGTTCGATATGCGGTAGGCCCTCGAACCACCTAAGCAGCGCGTAACGCAGCCCCGCCGCGTTCAGACGCTCGGCCAGGCCGGCGGGTCCCCACGCCGGCGAGAAGTAGGTTCGCGCCCGGGGCGGGTCGCACCCCGGCCGCTCGAAGAGCTCGAAGTCGCTGCCCCCAAGGCTGAATCGGCCCAACCGGCGCGCTGCGCCACGAAGCCGGGCTGCGGCCACCGCCAGACGGCCAACCGCTCCGCCGGCGCCTGAGACGCGTTCAATCGCGATGAAACGGAGGTCCCGCAGGTCGGATACCGCCCAGAACAGTGCGGCGTGCTCTCGGCGGATCAGGAGAAGCTCTGCCGAGCAGGCCGCCGCCACTCGCGTGCTGGTGAATTCGACGAATCTGGCAGCGAGGTCACCGGCTTCAGCCCTGCAGCCGGCGAGAGCATTCGCGTCACAGAACCCCAGATAGGCGGGGTGACCGAGGGCGCTCAACTCGACTGCCGCGCGCGGGCTCCTCACGCCAAGATCGATCACCCTGATCCTGCCCGCGCCACAGTCTGCGCCCAACAGCGCGCCAAGTCGACTGTCGCCGGCCACCGTCCCCCGTCCGCCGCCGCGATCAAACCCGCCCGTCACCGCCAGCGAAGAGCTCGAAGATGGACGTCGCCAGCTAGGCTAGCCGCAGCCCCGGTGGGAGTACAGCTCCGATCGGGGCGGGCGACCGGATCTGTTGCGGGGAGGGGGCCGGATGGAGATCAGTGAGTCACGCGACGTTGCCGAAGTACCGTCGATGCAGGCGCCCCGGGTCACGGTGATCATTCCGGTGTACAACGACCTTGCCCGGTTACGCACCTGCCTCGACCTGCTCGCCACCCAGACTTACCCCCGAGAGTTGCTGGACGTGATCGTGGCGGACAATGCCTCCAGTATCGACCTGTCGTCGGCGTTGCCTCCTGCGGACGAACGGTTCCGGATGATCCAGGAAGCCAAACGTGGCTCCTATGCGGCCCGCAACGCCGCCCTGGGACTCGCGAGCGGCGATGTCGTGGCCTTCACCGATGCCGACTGCCTACCCCATTTGGACTGGATCGAGGTCGCCGTGGCCGCGCTGGTCGCGCCGGACGCACCGGACGCCGTCGGTGGCGCGATTAGGCTCGTGTTCCGCGATGGACCTGACCCGGTCACCGGGCCCGAGCTATACGAGTCTGTCCATGGCTTTGACCAGCGACACTTCGTGGAGGGTCTCGGCTTCGCCGCAACGGCCAATCTCGTCACCCGCCGGGAGATGATCGAACTGGTCGGTCCCTTCAATGCCGACCTCCAATCGGGCGGGGACGACGACTGGGGCCACCGGCTCCGGGACGCGGGTGGGCGGTTGGAGTATCTGGCGACCGCGGTGGTGGACCACCCCTCGAGGCCCACCTGGTCGGACCTGACCATCAAGGCGATCCGAATCGCCGATGGCATGGCCGCACTGAGCCGTGAGCAATCGTTCGGGGCTGATTTGGCGGAACTCGCCCGTGAGCTACGGTCCGGCCTGGGGTCGTGGCTCACCATCTGGGGGAAGGACTGGCCCACCACCCCCGGGGCCAAGGCTCGCTACGTGGCCGCGCTCAGCTGGGTGGCGGTCCTGCGGTTGGTCGTGCGCATCCGTTACCGGATCCGTGAGCGGCTCCATCGGAAGTCGTCGGGGTGAAGCTGGACCACGTCGTCCAACTTCGCCTGCCGCCAGCCCCAGCGGTAACCGACCCGCCAGGTGAGGTCGGCAAGCTGTTCGGGTTGCCCCAAACGTCGGACCACCCGCATCAGGCGCCCCAGCCGATCCCGGATTAGTCCGCCGCTGTTGCCGCCCGGGTTTGCGACACCGGTCGGGGTGACCTCAGGGGCCGGGACGGCAGGATGCAGCCGTGCCACGATCCGCGCATACCGATGCTCCAACCGCCGGGCACCGGCTCCGTAAGCACGGGCCTGACGAAGCACGGCTCTAAGCCCGGCGCGACGACGTACGTGCAGAACCAGGCTGGACTCGAACACCAGCTGGTGACCTGCCAATTGCACCCTCAGGCAGAGATCGTCATCCTCAGCGACCATCGCCGATTCATCGAAACCACCGGCCTCGTTGAAGACGCTCCTTCGAATTCCGAGATTGCCGGACCCGCCGGTCACGAACTCGGGGAGGTAGGGCTTAACCGAGAGCGCCTCCCGCTGCGGAGACCAGCTCACCACGAATCGGTTCCGCCCAGCCAGTCGCCTCGTATCGAAGGAACCCGCCACGAACTCGTGCTCCACCAGCGCGGCGTGCATCGTCTCGACCCAGCCGTCGGCAATCAAGTCGTCGGCGTCGCAGAAGGCGATCCGGGCGGCTCGCGCGTACGTCACCCCGACGTTACGCGCCGCAGCGGGGCCGCGCCGCTGCGATGCGTCCACTAGCCGCAACCACGGAAAGTCGGCCTGCAACTCGGCGACCACTTCGGTCGTCCGATCGGTGGATCCGTTGTCCGCGACGATCACCTCCCAGGGCCACTGCGGCGTTTGGGCGGCCAACTCCCGGAGTTGTTCCCCCAAGGTGCCGCCAGCGTTGAAAGCGGCGATCACTACGCTGAGTTCGGGGATGGACTCGGTGTCGGTCACATCCGGCTGCGTTCTCTCGCCCAGCTCTTCACAGCGGGGAACCTGTCCATGAGATCCCCGACGGTGAGTGCAGAGTAGCCGGCCGCGGTTGCCCGAAGAAGCAGATCCTCCAGCACGGCAGCTCGGTCGAAGGTCGGCAGTTCACTCGGGTCCAGCGCGGTCTCCGGGTCGGCCCTGGTGTCGTGCAACAACAGGAAGGCGCCCGGGAACACCGTCGCCCACGCGCGCTTAATGATGACATCCTCGTCAGCCTGCACCCAGTCCTTGGCATCGCCGGACCAGACCACTAGTTCGAGCCCCGCCCGGTGGATGGCCCGTGCCTGCCTCAGCGTGTGGGCGCCGTAAGGCGGGCGGTAGTGACGTACTGAGGTGCCGACAATGGACTCCACGACCGCACGTGCTTCGAGGACCGCTGCGACCGCCGCCGAAGTGCTTCGAGTGAGGAGCGAAGCATGATCCAGTCCGTGGAGTGCGACTTCGTGTCCTTCGGCCACCATTCTGCGCAGTATCTCGGGGTGCTTCGCTGCCGGTCCGGCGAGCACGAAGAAGGTCGCATGCGCGCAGTGCCGGGCAAGGACATCGAGAATGGCCGACGTCTGCTCCGGGTCGGGGCCATCGTCGTAGCTCAGTCCAAAAACGCTCTCGGTCGTACTCACGCAGAAGGTTGCCAGACTGCGGCCCACGACAGCCGCCAACCGGCCGCGTCCCCGCGCCGCAGCTTCCAGGCCGACCGGTCGGTCGGGTCGCGCTTCAATGTCGCCTCGCCTTACCAGCAGGACGGCCTGGCCTCGACTAGCCACGGCGCATCCACCCGGAGACTGCCGCAGCCACCTTCAGGTACTTGTCCCGGACGAGGATCATGCCCGGTCGTAGCCGGAGGAACTGGGAGTTGATCAGGCCCCTTGGCGCCAACACCAAACCGACGATCAGGCGGCGGTCGGGGTAGAGCGCAGAGGGCTGTACGTAGCGCGGGTGGATACACGGATCCAAGAGCTCGGCGCTGCCGCGATCCATGAATTCCTCCTGTTCTCGGACGCGTCCGATCACGCCTGGGGTGAAGGCGGACCAGCGCTCTTCGTACGCGTCCATCATGCCGAAGACCGTATTGCCGACGAGCAACTGGACTGCTGAATAGACCGTCTCACCACCGGCCTGCAACGCCAGAATGCGCAGCATCCCACGCTCGGCGAAGCCGGCCGACACCTCGTTGAACCAGGCAGCCGCCCCGGGCTTGCGGCGCAGGGCGCTGCCGCGAGCACCCTTCCAGCCGGACGCTTCGAGGTCGAGGAAGAGATCGACCGCCGCCTGGTCGCAGCCGAGGTCGACCAGTTCGAGCGGACCGCCCAAGCTGCGCTCCAGACCACGTTCCTTCCGGGCGAGTAGTTTGCGTCGGCGAACGCTCAGGCTGCCACGCGGCGACTTCCCCGCGGATCGCACCAGGCACGCGCGCTCGAAGCGGTAGCGCTCGAGGCACCGCACCCGTTTGCGGTCGCATTCGGCGCGGATCAGCTCGGTCAGTCTTCCGACCGGCAACAGCGTGAGTTCGACCAGCCCGGGGAGACCGGACGCAGGTGAGGCCAGATGCTCCATCAGCCTTTCGATGGCCGGCTCGGCACGCGCCCGGTCGACCAAGGGCGCGCACAGCGGTGCCCGCCGAGAGAGGAAGGGTCCGGCGGTGGTGGCCAGGCGCAATGGAAGCTTCCACGCGGGCGGCATCACCGACAATGGCAGGGCGGCTATCCAATCCTCCCCGTCCATGACAACCACCAGCTTGATCCCGGCACCCTGGCCGTCCCACCGCAATGCCGGAAGCAGGTATCCAGGGTCGACGAACGGGTTCGGCTCTAGTGCGCGCCCCGCCAGATCCGCCCACCGGGCAACGTCGACTTCAGTCAATGCCGCCAGGTCGACGGTCCGGGAATCAAGCCGTGCCGACCGCCCACCGCTCATCGCATCCACCCCCTTCAATGGCCGCCAATGCTGCCGACAGGCTCTCCGCGGACCGAGTCCATGAGCATCTCTGCGCGTGGGCAACCGCAGCGGCCTGGGCGACTGCGAGCTTCTGATCATCTTCCAGGAAGATCTCGAGGGCCGTAGCCAACTCGGCAGAATCGCCAGGCGCGATCAAGATGGCAGCGTCGCCGCCGGCTTCGGGAATGCCACCAATCCGAGACGCGATGGTCGCCGCCCCCGCCGCCATCGCCTCCAGCACCGTCAGGCCGAAGGGCTCCGGCCACACCGAGGGCACCACGGCCACGTCCGCCTTGTGTAACACGCTCGGCAGAGCGCTGCGTTCGACGAAGGAAGCGAACCGCACCCGCCCCGGCACCGATCGAGCGGTTCGCCGCAGTTCCTGCTCGTAACGGGACAGCGGGGCCTCCGCGGCGAATCCTGGCCGACCCACGATGGTGACCGCAAGGTCCTTGCGCCCAAGCCGGCGGACTGCCTCGAGCAGCACGTGCACGCCCTTGTCCGGCACCACCCGCCCAACGAAGATCACCCGCAGCTCCGCACCCCGGGCAGGGCGCCCCGAGGCGGCGAAGTGGTTGGCGTCGACCCCGTTAGGCACCACGCAAAGTCGATCGCAAAGGCGCTTCGGGAGCCGCTCGGCGGTCGCCTCGGCCAGGTAAGAGCTGACGCAAAGGATCGCGTCCACCGGGTCGAGGCATCGGCCGGCCTCGCGCCGACCATAGGTCGCCAGCAGTTGGTTGTGCGCGTAGAGAACAGCCTGGTGCCGTCCGGTGTCGATCAGCGGGATCAGCTCAGGGCCGTTGTGCGCGACGATCACCGAAGGATCCCAGCCGCCCTGACCTGCCAGGGCCGCCGCCCACTGCCGCTTCGTCCCCACTCGGGACAACCCGAGCCGGGACCGAGCGAGGTCTAGGACCCGGTCGGAGCGCCGGGCTGCGGCCGGTTCGTATTCGACGGCCTCGGCCGAGTCGTAACGCTCAGCGTAGGTGCCACGTGCCACCAGCACGCGCGCCGGGCGGTCGATGATGGCTCGGCTGAGCCCGTCGACCACGGTCGGGACTGCACTGCCGGTGAGCGGCGAGAAGTGATCCCCCGGGGTGATCGCATGCACCAGCGGCCGCAACTCAGCCACCCCGCTTCCGGCCCGCATTCGCCTTGACTGCCACGGCCAGCCCCGCGACCAGACCGGTCACGCCGGCCAGCCCGCGACCCACCACCACCGGCGCGGTCAGGCGTCGGCTAAGCAGTCGGGGCGTGCCGTCCGCCATCACCGGCCCACTTCGCGCACGCATCCTGGCGAAGCAGTCGAACTCCTCCCGAACCGCAACGGTCAGGTAGTTCCGCACCACCTTCGCACTCGTGCCGTGCACCAGGGCGAGCAGCAACACGTGATCGCGGCGCACGCGATAGTCGGCGCGCAAGTCTGGCCAGAAGGGGGGCACGCGGTCCGCGGCCGGCTTCCGGACGACCGCGCCGGGAGCGAAACAGATCCGCTGCCCGCCCGCGTGTAGCCGCAGACAGAGTTCGGTGACCCCAGTGCCTCCATCACCGGCGTAATGGCTACCGAACCCACCCGCGGCGTCGAGAGACTCCCTGCGAAAGGACGCGTTGGCCGGGCTGAGGTGCTCCACCTGAATCGTCCGGCCCGGATCCCGGTCGAAGCCGGTCGCCAAGGTTCCGTTGGGCAGCGCAAGCCCGATCAACGTGTTGGTCCCGCCGGATGGCTCCACCAGCCGGCCGCCTACGGCGGCCACCGCCGGGTTTCGGTAGTTCTCCAGCAGGGACGCGAGCCAGCCCGGCTGAGCCACGCAGTCGCTGTCGATGAAGGCCACGACTTCTGCCCCAGCGCGAGCCAGGCCGGCATTCCGGGCCGCGTCCGTCTTGCCCTCGAACTCGACGAAGCGCACGTCGGGGAACTCCGCTCGCAGGCCGACTATCTCGGCCCCACCGCGCCGATGGACGACGATGACCTCTGCCGGGCGGGGTTCCTGGTTAACCAGGCCCGCCAGGCATTCCGCCAACGGCGGGGACGTGTCGGCGCAGGTCACCACCACGCTGGCGCTCAGCACTAGGGTTCACCCCCCGGCGGTTCGGGCACGTCGACCAGCCGGAACCAGTCCGAGCCGCGAAGGGCCGAGGTCAACACTGTCCGGCGCGGATGCAACTGGCGCGCGGCCCAGCGGCGAAACACCTGCGGTTGAGAGTAGGCCTCGGTGTGCCCCGACCAACCGAACTTGCGTCGCATGGTGTCGTGGTCGCGCACCCAGGAGAAGTGCAGGATCGCAGCGCTCTCCGCCACCACTTCGTGGACCGGCGCGTCGTGTCGGTTGGCCGGGTCGGTGTTGCGGAACCGGAAGTCGACCCGGTAGGACGGCACCGCGGCCTGCCTCGCCAGTTGCAGTCGCGTCCCTGACCGAACGGCCATAGGCCCCGGGTAGGACGCGGCCACGCCCCCCAACCGGCTACTTGCCTCGAGATAGCGTCCCGGCCCCACCCGTGCGTAGAGCCATCGGGAGGGGTACTCCAGCGCCGCAGCACCCACTTCGTCTGCCCTGTTCAGGGAAGCGAAGAACGTCTCCGGACTGAGCATCACCTCATCGGTGTCGAGTTGCAGCACCCAATCGGCGCCCTCGGAAGCGGCCAGCAGGGCTGCCTGCCGCTGGTAGGTGTCATTCTCCAACGGGCCGTGATCAAGCCGTGCGTAGTCGCCCGGAGCATGCACACACTTGCCCTCGGTGTCGACCGCGGCCACCACGTCCAGGCACTCGGCCACCGGCAGCGGCGTTCCCGTCCACGACGTCGCGGTGCGGTCGTAGGAGAGCACGATCCGGTCGACCCACCGGTAGTACGACCCCAGGCTCGCGGCGAGGAAGTTCGGGTCGGCGATCAGGACGTACGCGGTGACTCGCATCAGATGTAGTCCGCGAACTCGCGTTCGTTCTGCTGGAAGATCAGAGTGCCGAGCAAGAAGACCAGCGGTGACACCACTATCAGCGCGACCACTTGCCAGCTGATCGGCGGGGTGCTGCCGAGCAACGACCACCGGAACGCTTCCAGGAACCACGTGACCGGGTTCAGGTCGAAAAGCCAGCGCAGCGTGGCCGGCACCTCGGTGAGGGCGTAGGCGACCGGGCTCGCATAGAGCAGCACTTGAACCAACCAGGGCAACACGTAGCCCACATCGCGATATTTCACCATGTAGGCGGCAGCTGCCAGCCCGAAGCCAGTCCCCAGCAACAGGATCAGCAGGATCCAGACCGGCAGCAGCAGCACCTGCCAGCCAGGGTTGATGCCGTAGACGAATAGGAGGATCACCGCCAGCGACAATCCCACCAGGAAGTCCAGCGCCACCGAAGCGAGACTGGACAGCGGGACCAACAGGCGCGGGAAGAACACCTTCTGGACGAGTGACTGGTTGCCCACCATCGACGAGGACGCCCGTCCGAGCGCCCCGTTGAACAGGTTCCAGGCGAGCATTCCTGCGAGCGTGAACAGGAACGCGGGGGTGGACCCGGTCGACAGCCCTGCGATCTGACCGAAAACGATCGTGAAGATCCCGGCGCTCACCAGCGGCTGCAGCAGCACCCACGCGATACCGAAGAACGTCTGCCGGTAGCGCACGATGATGTCCCGCTGCGCCAAGCGCACGGCGACCTCGCGGGCGCCCCACAACTCGCGGATCGAGGGCAGGTTGAGCGCCCCGGGGGGATCGATCACGGTTCGCTGCAGTTCGGTGTCCATGTCAGCGGCTCTCGTAGCTGTAGTTGGTGAAGACCATGCCCTTCTCGATGGCCGAGGCTTCCGTGAACTCCGGATAGGGCAGGTCAGGAAGCACCTCGAACCGCCAAGCGCCCTCCCAGGCGTCCAGCACTCCGGCCTGGCAGACATAGGCATCGACCGTGTAGGCCCCGGGTTTCAGCCACAGGTCACGGATCACGATCCGCCCGTTTTGGGGGACAGCCGGGTCGAGCCAGAAGCCAGTCAGCCGCGAGTCACACTGGGCGATGACCAGGCCCTGGTCATTGTTGACATGGATCGAGATGAAGTAGCTGCCGATCAGCTTCGGTTGTGCCGGTGCAGCAAACTCGATCACAATCGGATCAGCGGACTTTATGAATTCATCGGCCATTGCAACTGACGACAGGCGGAGCCGCCCGTCGCCTGGCCGGTTATCCGGGTCCGCCTGGGCGAGCGCGTAGCTCTCGAAACTGTCCCGGTATGCCTCCAGGGTCCCCTCCACGGTACCGGAGTAGATGAGCCGGCCGCGGTCCAGGAGCAACGCCGAACTGCACAGTGCCTGCACCGTCTGCAGCTGGTGGCTCACGTAGAGAACCGTACGTCCCTGACTGGCCGCGTCACGCATTTTCTGGATCGAGCGCCGCTGGAATTCCGCATCACCAACGGCCAGCACTTCGTCGATGGCTAGGATCTCGGTATCCAGATGAGCTGCCACGGAGAACGCCAGCCGGACATACATGCCGGAGGAGTACCGCTTTACCGGAGTAGCCAGAAACTTCTCGATCCCGGAGAAGTCGACGATCTCGTCGTAGCGCCGCTGGATCTCCTTTCGCGTCATCCCCAGAATGGCACCGTTGAGAAAGATGTTCTCGCGTCCGGTGAGTTCGGGATGGAAACCCGTGCCCACCTCCAAGAGCGATCCGACCCGACCCCGCAACTCGATTTGTCCGCGACTCGGTGCGGTCACGCGGGTGAGGATCTTCAGCAAGGTGGACTTGCCAGCGCCGTTTCGGCCCACGATTCCCAGCGCTTCACCCGGTGCGACCTCGAAGGAGACCTCGTTGAGGGCGTCAAAGAGGGTGAAATTTGCCCGACCGGTCGATCGCAGCCAGGTCCAGGCTGCCTGCGCCGCGGTGCTGGGACGTTCTCCCATCGCGCCGAGACGGTAGGTCTTGCCCAGATTCGAGACGGCTATGGCCGCTTGGGACGTTGGCACGGCACCGAACATACCGTCTTTGACAAGCCGGGCCAGGGCGAACGCCGCTCGTCGGACCCCGCGACCGGCCTCTCCGCGGGGCCTAAGGTGGGGCCCATGACAGCGTCGAGTGCCACGGCAACAGTCAGCGTGATCGTGGCCACGAACCGCCTCAGTCCCTACCTGACAGAGGCGCTCGCCTCAATCAGGGCGCAGACCTTCGGGGCAGTAGAGACGATCCTTGTCGACGACGGCTCGCCGGATCCGCAGGCAATGGCCGACCTTGTCGGCGACAGTGTTTCCCGCCTGATTCGCACAGCGCCAGCCGGCGTGTCAGCGGCTCGCAATCGCGGCGTCCAGACCAGCAGCGGCGCGTACCTGGCCTTCCTGGACGACGATGATCGCTGGCATCCTGATCGGCTGGCGCGACAGGTGGCTGAACTCGGCAAAGCCCCGTCCGCGGTGGCCGGATACTGCGGCCTACGCTCCATTGACGAAGCCGGAGCCGAGATCGCTCCCGCCGACCAGATCGCCATCCGCGATCGTTACGACATCGCTCGCAGGCGCACCGGCATCCTGATGCCGAACCTGGTGGTTCGCCGCGCTGCCTGGGAGGCTGTGGGGGGCCTGGACGAAGGACTGCGACTGGCCGAGGACCTCGACCTTGTGCTCCGGCTGGCCGCCCTTGGCCCCTTCGTGTTCACCTCGGGAGCGCTGGTCGACTACCGCCAGCACTCCGCCAACACCACTGGGCGCCACCAGAGTCTGGCCGGTGCGATCGAGGACGTGCTGCACGCGCATCTCTCCCGGGCCCAGTCGGCGGACGACATCCAGCTCGCTCGGGCCTACTCCGACAGTCTGCGAGCCAACGACCGCTACGCGTGGTGGGCGGCGTTGCGGGCCGCGCGCAGGCTGGCGAAAGCTGGAAGGTTCGCGGCTGCCGGAGCCGAGGTCGGCTGGGCGATTCGGTTCGCTCCGTTGGCACCCCTGGACGCGCTCGGCAGACGCCTGCGACGGAGACCCTGATCCCGCCGACCGGCTTCACCCCGGCCCGGAGTTGGGCCGACCGGCACGAGTTTCGGGCAGGAGGGCGACCGCGGCGACCCCGCCGATCACCAGGAACATGGCCGCGGAGAGCGCTAATCCTCCGGCCGGCCAGAGCCCGCCCATGCCGACGGCGCCGAGCGACCCGGCGAACGCAATCGCCGCCCCGACCGTGGAACCGCCGCCCGGACGGGTCATTGCGAAGCCGGCCGCGGCCAGCCAGATCGCGCTCAACACGTCGCTTGGCCGGTGGGCCGAGGTCGTCACCGAGGCGTAGCCGATCACGGCCAGGGCCGGAATGGCGAGTCCGACTGACAACTGCCGACCTGCCGCAGGGGATAGCCGGACGAGGACCAGCAGCAGCACCGCGCAGGCTGCGACGTTCGTACTCGGCAGGGTGTTGTGATCATAGGATGCGACGCCAAGGCGCGGCCGCGGCAGCGAGCGCTTCAATAGTTCTGCGGCCAACAACACGCCGGCGGCCGTCACCGCGCCGGTCAGGGTGGCCAGATATCGGCGTTGCCACAGCCGTGCCGCACCCACCACAAGAACCAGCATCGCGAGCACCACGGGCGCCCACGCCCGCACCGCGCCGAAAATGACGAGTCGTGCGTCGAGACTCATCCAACCGAATCCAGCGCCCAGGCTGGCCGCATCCAATGATTGCCCCCAAGGCGTCCACACCAGCATTGCGTAGGTCGCGGCGGCGGCGGCAAGGTAGCCCGACGACGCCAGCAACCGCCCCCGCAACGGCTCAGGCGCCGAACTCTGCGACGACACCACGGAGCCTCTCTATGAACCGAGCCCTGCCGAAACGGTCGGCATGGCCCCCGATCGCAGCTGCGTCCCAGGTGCGCTCGACCAGAGCGGCCACGCCGTCGGCCACCGAAGCCGGGTCAGGGTTCTCGAAGAAGACGCCGTTGACCACTGGGTCGATCGTGTCCAGGTAACCGCCGGCTCGCAACGCGGCAGTCGGCTTCCCGAAACCGGCCGCCTCCAGCGGGGTCAGTCCGAAATCCTCATACGAGGCCGCGACCAGGCCTACGGCGTTCGCGTAGAGCCATCGCAACTCTGCTTCGCTGGCGCCGCCGAGTATTCGAAGCGACGGGTTGTGCGCCGCCAGGGCACGCAACCGCTGTTCGTCCGGACCTCGACCCACCACGACGAGGCCAAGCCCGTCCAGCCGGTCGAGTGCCCGGATCACGACGTCCACGTTCTTGTACGGGAGCAACCGGGCCACACACAACATGAAGGGCTCGGTCACTCCGTCCGGGCGCCGCATCGGGCCGCCCGGAGTCATCGCTGGCGGAGGTGCGAGCACTTCGGCCTCGATGCCATAGACCTCGGCGACTGCAGTCCGGATCACCGTGGAGTTCACCAGGTAACGGTCCGCTGTCTTCGCCTTGCCCGCATCCCAGCGGCGCAGCGCCGGCCCGACCATGCCCAGCGTGGCCGCGGCAAGGAAGCGCTGGGCACGCTGGCTGGGCGGCCCCTCGTCCGCGCCCAGGTACACGTCCTTCTGGTAGAGCCAGCGGGCCGGCGCGTGACAGTAGACCACCGTGCGACCGGTGCACCGGATTCCGTGTGCCCAGCCTGAAGAGCTCGCCAGCAGGACGTCCGCGTCCACCCGCATCGTCGACACCGCCGGGGCGAGCAGCGGCAGCGCCAATCGGTGGTGGCGACGCAGCCAGGGCAGCCGGTTCAGCACCGAGGTGCGGATGTCCAAGCCCTCGAAATCGGCGAAAGTCCCTTCAGGGTCATAGAGCGTCGTGTACAGCGGAGCCCCGGTGAATGCTTCGGCCATGATCGCCGCCACCCGTTCCGCACCGCCGCGCTGGGTCACGTAGTCGTGCGCCAGGGCAACCGGGACCCGACTGCTCACCGCGCGTCCCGCCCGTCGAACGACGTCCCCTGCCGCCATGCGACCGCCTCCACATCCCCCGGGAACCTGCTCCGCGGTGGGGGCCGGCTTGGCCTTACCCTACTCACGGTGTCCACACTGGCGAGGCTTCGCGAACGTGCCCAGCCGCACTACAGTGGCCTGCACCTGGCCGACCGGGGGCTGACGGGGTCGGAGTTGATCTCGAGGAGTCGCCATGGCCGAAACCAGCAACCAGACCGCTGCGGGCCTGACCGTCGCCGTGGTGATCCCGACGTTCAATCGACCCGACCGGGTCCGCGACTGTCTGGAACACCTTGCGACACAGGAGGTCCGTCCGAACCGTGTCGTAGTGGTGGACAGCTCAGCGGACGCCCGCACCGAGACGATTGTTCGCGGCTTCCCGGGGGTGCTCTACGTCAGAAACCCGATGGGACGGGGACGCACCCCGGAGTCGCGCCAGATCGGCTACTCGTTGACTACCGAGGACGTGATCGCCTTTCTCGATGACGACGCCAACGCCAGGCCTACCTGGCTGCGGGAACTGGTCGCTCGCTATGACCAGCCCGAGATCGGCGGCGTCGGCGGGAGCGCGCTCAACGGGATTGAGGGCGAGCGCAGCGACGGCGCCGACCAGATCGGACGGCTGCTGCCGGACGGCCGAATCACCGGCTATTTCGCCGCCGATCCCGGACGGGACCTCGACGTCGACCATCTGCTCGGGGCGAACATGTCCTTCCGCCGGTCGGCCATCGAAGCGGTCGGCGGCATTCACGGCGACTACCCCGGAACCTGCATGCGGGAGGAGAGCGATCTCGCCCTACGGGTGCGGGAAGCGGGCTTTCGGCTGGTCTACACCCCAGCCGCTGTGGTTGACCACCTTCCCGGCGAATACGCGAAGGGCAGGCGATTCGATCGCCGCTACGTCTACTACGCGAACCGGAACACGATCGTGCTCTTCGGCCGGGTGTACGGACTGGATCATCCGATCGTCCGCCGCTACATCGGCACGGCCATGCGTGAGGTCGGTTTCGAGATAGCCCGCGGCGTGCGCGGCCTTGGTTCTATCGGACGCTCCGGTCCGCAACGCGCCGCCCGCACCTTCGTCGGCGGGCTCACTCGCGCAGGCGCGGTCGCGGGGGGTGTGGCGGCGGGCCTTCCTGCGGCTGCGGTCGCGATCCGCCGAGATCGGGAGCGCTTCAACAGCTGACCCCAGCCGGCCAGGTCTTTTTCTGGCCCGATCGCGTCGCCAGCCTCCGCGCGGCCTTCGTCAGCGGACCTTTGCAGTCGCCTTCGACGCCTTCACGACGGTGACGTAACCCGACTTCGTCGCGGTCACCTTCACCTTGATCCGCTTGCCGCGATCGGCCTTCTTCAGCTTGTAGCTGACCTGGGTGGCCCCCTTGATCGCCTTGCCGTTGCGGTACCAGCGGTAGCTCAGCGCTTGGGGGACGGGGCTCCACGTGCCGGGCTTGGCAGTCAGTTTCCGTCCGACCCTGGCCTTGCCGGTGACCGTCGGGGTGGCGATCTTGGTGAAACTGCTCGCGGTGGTGGACGGGGCACCGGTCGAGGGGGCACCGGTGGATGGGTTGCCGCCGGGCATCGTCCCGACCAACTGGGCGTCGAGCTGTGCCTGGGAAACGGCACCGACCGGGACGCTCCCGAATACGAGCGGGTTGCAGTCGCGGGCGGTGTTGATGCACTGGTTAACCAGGTTCGCTTGGGCTGTGGTGTTCCAAGCCGAGATCACGTCGCCGTGGAAACTGTACTGGTCACCGCTGGCCCACGAGAGGCTTGAGGCTGGGCCGTTGACCCCGTGATACCAGAGTTCGAAAGTGAGCTGCGGCAACTTGACCGGGTGGCTGGCCGAGCAACGGGCATCGCTGCCGGTGGAGTAGGCAACATGCGATTTGTGGTTGGCCGAGTCCAGGTTCACCCCGTCCCAGCAATCGGGGAACTTCAGCTCCGCGATCAGCATCTCATCGGAAGCACAACTGGGGAAGCCACGGCCGAGCTTGCTCTGGCTGCCGGCATCTTCATTCTTGGCGCACTTGTAATAGACCATTTCCTGGGGTCCGCCAGCCATCATGTCGCCGGCGATCATTCGCAGGCCCCGAGGAATCGCTTGGTTGACCGCGACTCCCGACGCTCCCCCGGCGCGCTTGTAGTAGGCCGCTAATTCGACCCGAACGGACTCGGAGTTCACCGGGGAGCCATTCTTGAGCAGTGCCGGAACCCAATAGCCGGAGAAATCGACGCCGCCGTAGCCGCGCGAGCAGTTGGTTGACGACTGCGCGAGCAGCGAATCAACCGTCGTGGCGGCCGTGACCTGCGAAGCGAAGAAGTTGTGCAAGTGCGATCTGCCGGGCTGCCCGGGAAACACGATCGGATCGTCCGGCGCCACCCGGGTGAGCGCACAGACCACCCGGAAGGACGGCTCCGGTACTGCGAGCGCCGGCGTAGGCGCTAACGACAGACCACCAGCCACCAGAGCGAAGGCCAGCACAGACCGAACTACTGCTCGCATGGAGCCTCCGGAACACTCAGAGCGACGCATCACCGCACGAGTCGGAGGGCACCAATCTCCAGAGTGCGTCACCAGGGAAAGGGATTACTGAGAAATTCTAAGCTAATTCTTGGCCAAGGTCAAGGTTGGTGGATATCCCGCAATCGTCCGAAGAGCCCGCCGCCTCGACTCAGCCGGCGACCCCGAGCCGCTGCCACACCTCCGCGTGACCGGCCAAGCAACGCTGCCAGGTGAACTCGCGCGCCCTGGCCGCACCGGCCACCACCAGTTCGGGCAATCCGGCCCGGCCGGCGGCAGCCACCAGGAGGCCCTCGGCAATGGCGCCCGCTTGCGGCTCGACCAGGATGCCGCATTCGCCTACAACCTCGGGCAACGAGGACGTGTTCGCCGCCACGACCGGCACCCCCGCGGCCATGGCTTCCAGCGCGGGCAGCCCGAAGCCCTCATGCCAGGACGGCACCACCACCGCGCTCGCGCTCTTCACCAGGCTGGGAAGCAACTCCTCGGGCTGCCTTCCCAGCAGTCGCACCCCGGGCATGCCTGTGAAAAGCCGGGTGCGTCGCTCGTGCTCCGGCCCGCAGAGGGCAAGGGTGAGCTGGGGACGGTTCCGGTGCACCAGCGGCCAGGCCTGCGCGAGTCCCTCCAGGTTCTTGCGCTTAGCCGCGCCCCCGGCGTGCAGCACGTAGTCCCCTACCAGGCCCAGCTCACGACGCTGCGCCTCGCTGAGTTCCGGTGCGGAAAAGAAGCGTTCGTCCACTCCGTTGTAGACCACAACCGGGTCGGGCACGCCAAGACGCTCGACTGCCTGCTCCGCGGAGTACTGCGAGACGCAGATCACCGCGGCTGCGCGTTTGAGCTCGGCTGCCGCTGCCCGCACCGGCGACGACTCGTCCGGGTAGAGCCAAGCCACCACATCGTGCAGGGTGACCACTTCATTGGGGCCGGGTGGCAACAGCAGATCCATGCGATGCACCAGTCCGGCGCCGGCGAAGACCACTCGGCCCAGGATCGACCGGGACGCGGCCGACGCGTCGCGTAGCCAACCCATCGGTAGGCGGCGGTCTCCCGCCAGCGGCGAACGCAGCGAGCGGAACTCGAGGTGACGGACCGCCGTTCCGGGCAGCGCGGCACGAGCACCCGCCAGCACCTCACGCTGGTATCGCTCAGCGCCCATTGGATTGGCCGAAGCGGAAGTGGCAACGGTAAGCATGACCATCCTTGTCGAGTAGTGAGCAGGGCCGCCTTTTCCGGGTTGCGGCGCCGTTCACTGCGAAGACATCAGTGCCTAGTGGAACGATGATGGCAGACCAGCCCAGCGCGAGGGGGACAACCATGGCCAGGATCGCACTCATCGCCAGCTCATTTCTGCCTCGGATGGGTGGTGTCGAGGTGCACGTGGCCAACATCGCCACCGAGCTCGTCCGCCTCGGCCACACAGTGGCGATCTGGGCCGTAGATCAGGGCGACGAGGCACCCGACGACTACCGGGGCATTCCGGTGCGCTACCTGCCCTGTCCGCTGCCAGCGCGTACTCTGCCCGCGGCGGCCGGGTTCCTGCAACAGGCCCTTCCTGCGTGGCGGGCGTGGCACAGCGCGCTCGCCGCCGACCGTCCGGACGTGCTGAACATCCAGTGCTTCGGGCCGAACGGTGTGTACGCGTCCGCACTGGCGCGGACGACCGGCGTGCCCCTTGTTTACAGCCATCACGGGGAGACGTCCGGCGACGCCAACGACGTCTTCGGATCCTCGGCCCTGCTGCGCCGGGCGCTGACCCGCACGCTCGCCGGAGCCGACGCGGTGACGTCGTGTTCGGCCCACGCGGCTGCCGACCTCGCCCGCTTCGGCCGCGATCCCAGCACGGTCAAAGTGATCTCGAACGGCATCGACATGGCCGAGCCGCTGGGGTCGCCCCCGCCGGGGCTGCCATCGCAGTATCTTCTCGGCATCGGCCGGCTGGTGGCCAATAAAGGCTTCGCCAACCTGATCCGTGCCTACGCCGAGGCTCGACCGGCTGCGGGCCTAGTGATCGGCGGGGAGGGCCCGGAGATGGGTCGCCTGCGGGCACTGGCCGGCGACCTCGATGTCGACGCGCACTTCACCGGACGATTGAGCCGCCCAGAGGTGGGAGCTTTGATGGCGGGAGCAGACGCGCTGATCGTGCCCAGCCTCGCCGAGGCGTTCGGCATCACCGTCCTCGAAGGTTGGCGCGCCGGGGTGCCCGTGGTGGTCACCGATCGGGGCGGCCCGCCGGAGTTCGTCACCGACCAGGTGACTGGGCTGCTGGTCGACCCTGAGGACGTCCATGCACTCGCCGAGCATATCCGCCGGCTCGACACCGACCCTGAACTGCGCCACCGCCTCGGCGCGGCCGGGCACGCAGCCGTGACCGGGTTCACCTGGGTTGGCGCTGCCCGCCTTTACTCGAAGGTATTCGAAGCCGCCACCTCCGCTGCTTAGCAAGTTTCCGTACGAGATCTCGCGAAACTCTCGTTGTAGCGGATCCCCGCGGCGATATGCTCAACCTGCGAGTTGTTAGTGCGGGGGCGCGAAGACTCGTCCAGTCGTTCGGGGGGAAGGGCTGGGGTTCACTGGTCTGAGTCGGGGGGCAATGACCACTATCGGGGCGCTGGTTGGCGTACAGCCACAGCAAAGAGAGCAAAAAGTAGCCACCAAACATTGGCTGGCTGATTCGTCCGTCCAATCGGGACTGCTTTGGGGCACCGACGTTTTCGTGCTCATGGCAACCGCCGCGGTCGCCATGTCGGCGAGGAACCTGCTGCCCTTCAAGAGCGGTGAGTTACTGCCCGAGACTTTCAGCATCACTTTGCTGGTCGTGGCGGCCTGGGTACTGATCCTCACGGCTTTCGGCGCGTACGACCTGCGACACCTGCGGGCGGGCGTGGTGGAGTACAAGCGCATCGTGATGGCTTCGGTCGTCACTGCCGGCGGGGTGGGCATCACCTGCTACCTACTCAGCTACGAGTACTCCCGTGGACTGGTCGTGGTGTTGTTCACGATCGGATCGATCCTGTTGCTGCTGTCGCGCAACCTCCGTCGCCGCATGATGCACTCGCTCTACAGCAAGGGAATGCTGCGCACGCCGGTGGTCGTGGCCGGAGACAGCCAGCACGTGGACGCGATCGCTCGCGTATTGCGTCGAGAGGTGTGGCTCGGCTACGACGTGGTCGGCGCCCTGACCAAGGAGCGCATCCCGACTACTATCGGCGGGCTGCCGGTGCTGGGCGGCGTCGACGACGTGCTTGATGTCATCTCCGAGCAGCGGGTGGATTCGGTCATCTTCGCGCAGGGCTCGTTCGACGAGCCGGGCGACTTCCGCCGGATGGCCTGGCGGCTGGAGGACCGGGACGTACAGATGGTCGTGGTGCCTGCGCTCACCGATGTCTCCTCGCAGCGCCTGGACGTGCGTCCGCTGGCCGGGCTGCCGCTGGTGGACGTGGACCATCCGCGCGCGATCGAGGCCGGACGCTGGGTCAAGCGAACCTTCGACATCGTCGGCTCAGCCCTTCTGCTGGTGCTGTTCGCGCCGGTGATGGCCCTGGTCGCCCTGGCGATCAAGCTCGAGGATGGTGGCCCGGTGCTGTTCCGCCAGCGTCGAGTCGGCATGAAGGGCAAGGAGTTCGACTGCCTCAAGTTCCGCAGCATGGTGCCCGACGCCGAGGCCAGGCTGGCCGCGCTGAATGCCCTCAACGAGGGTGCCGGCCCGCTGTTCAAGATGGCCTCCGATCCGCGGATCACCAAGGTCGGCCGCTTCATCCGCCGGTTCTCGCTGGACGAGCTGCCGCAGTTCTGGAACGCCCTGATCGGCGAGATGAGCCTGGTCGGGCCGCGTCCGGCATTGCCGCGCGAGGTCGAGCAGTACGACTC
>JAKOQD010000022.1 GCA_029778515.1 Actinomycetes bacterium | reverse complement strand
GGTGCCCGCTTCGTGCCGGACGCGGTGGCGGCCGGCGCGGTGGCGGTGCTCACGGATCCGGCGGGGCGCGACCTGGCTGGGGCGGCCACGCCCGCGGTGCCGATCGTCGTGGTGGCTGATCCGAGGGCTGAACTCGGCCGGCTGGCCGTTGAGATCTACCGTCACCCGGCGGAGCGGCTCAACCTGTACGGCATCACCGGCACCACCGGAAAGACCAGCACCACGTTCCTGCTGGCTGCCGGACTGGCCGCGGCCGGCCAGCGGGTGGGCACGATCGGGACGATCGGGTTCACCCTCGACGGCGCGCAACTGCCCACGGCCCGGACGACGGTCACGACCCCGGAAGCCCCGGATCTGCAGGCGCTACTGGCCTACCTGGTCGAGCACGGCGCGGACGCGGTGGCGATGGAGGTCTCTTCGCACGCGCTGGCGCTGCGTCGGGTGGACGGCGTGGTCTTCAACATCGCCGCGTTCACCAACCTGGGCCGCGACCACCTCGACTTCCACCGCGACCAGGAGTCGTATTTCCAGGCGAAGGCCAGCCTTTTCCGTGATGGCCGCTGCCGCGCCGCCGTAGTGAACATCGACGACGAGTACGGTCGCAGGCTGGCCGTAGAACTGACGGACGCGGGCACGCGCCTGGTCACCACCGGTTTCGGAGTGGACGCCGACTACCACCCGATCGAACGGACGGAGCTGGCCGACGGCCGCAGCCAGGTGCGCGTGGCCACCCCCGGCGGCGAGGTGGATTTCACCCTCGGCCTACTGGGCGAGTTCAACGTCCGCAACGCGGTGACCGCGATCGCGATCCTGGATGTTGCCGGTGTCGACCTGGCGCAGGCGCTGCCCGGCTTCGCGGACGCCTACGTGCCCGGCCGGATGCAGCGGGTCGATCTCGGTGCCGACGCCCCGTCCGTCGTGGTGGACTTCGCGCACACTCCGGAAGCGGTGGCGGCCGCGCTGGCTGCGTTGCCGGAAGGCCGGCGAATCGCGGTGCTGGGCTGCGGCGGCGACCGCGACCAGGCCAAGCGCGGCCCGATGGGCGCTGCCGCGGCCAGGGGCGCGGCCTTGGTGGTGGTCACCGACGACAACCCGCGCAGCGAGGATCCGGCCGCGATCCGCGCCGCAGTCCTCGCCGGTGCCAGGGAGGCCGCGCTGGAAACCGGGGCTGAGGTCGTCGACGGCGGGGACCGGGCGGACGCGATCCGGCTGGCGCTCAGCCTGGCGCGTCCGGGCGACCGGGTGGCGCTATTGGGTAAGGGCCATGAGACCGGCCAGCAGTTGGCTGGCCGAACGATCGAGTTCGACGACGCCCGGACGGTGCTCCGGCTGTGGGAAGAGTTGAGGGGAGCCGTCGATGCGTGAGCGCAACTCACGGGAGTTGGCTGGGTTGCTCGGGGCCGAGTTGACCGGGGACGGCGACGTGCCGATCGGTCCGGATGTGGTGATCGACTCCAGGGCGGTCACCCCGGGCTGCCTTTTCGTGGCGATGCCAGGAGTTCGGGTCGACGGACACGATTTCGCCGCCGCAGCTGTCGAAGCGGGCGCTGCCGCGGTGTTGGTGAGCCGGGAGGTTCCCGTCGGCGTCCCGCAGTTGGTGGTGGCTGATCCGGCGCTCGCCCTGGCCCGGTTGGCCACCGCGGTCGTGGCCGATGCCACCGCCTCTGGCCTGGTCACGATCGGCATCACCGGGTCGTCGGGCAAGACCAGCACCAAGGACCTGCTGGCCCAGGTGCTCGCCACGGTGGGGGAGACCGTGGCCCCGGTCGGCTCGTTCAACAACGAGATCGGGGTGCCGCTGACCGCCACCCGGGTCGGTCCGACCACGCGGTACCTGGTCAGCGAAATGGGCGCGCGGGGCATCGGTCACATCGGCTGGCTGTGCCGAATCGTGCCGCCGCAGGTCGGCGTGGTGGTGAACATCGGGCACGCCCACCTGGGCGAGTTCGGCTCCGTCGAGACCATCGCGCAGGCCAAGGGCGAACTGGTCGAGGCGCTGCCCGCTTCCGGCTGGGCGGTGCTGAACGCGGACGACGAGCAGGTGCGGACCATGGCCGGACGCACGTCCGCGCGACTGGCGGCCTTCGGTGTCGATGCCGAACCCGACTTCGGTGAACTGCGGGTGTGGGCGAGCGACGTCCAAGCCGACCTGCTGGAGCGGGCCCGCTTCCGTCTCCATGCGGCCGGCGCCGCCTTTGGTGAGGCCGTGGTCGAACTCCAGGTCACCGGACGGCACCAGGTCGGCAACGCGCTGGCTGCGGCGGCGGTGGCCCTCACCCAGGGGCTGTCGCTCGCACAGGTCGCGACCGGCCTGACCCAGGCTGTGGCGCGATCGCACTGGCGGATGGAGCTCACGGCTCGACCCGACGGCCTACTGGTGGTCAACGACGCCTACAACGCGAACCCCGACTCGATGCAGGCGGCGCTGCAGACCCTCGCGTGCCTGCGGCAGCCGGACGGACGGTTGCTGGCCGTCCTCGGCGACATGCTCGAGCTCGGCGACGGTGCCGCCGCAGCACACCGGGACATCGGCGCACTGGCCGCTCGGCTGGGTGTCGACCACCTGATCGCAGTCGGCGACTTCGCCGCCGACCTGGTCGCCGGCGCGAGCGCGGACGGGCTGCACGCACAGATCGCAGCGGACCGAGAGCAGGCCGCAGAGCTGGCCGCGGCCTGGCTGCGTCCGCCGGACGTCGTGCTGGTGAAGGCCTCCCGAGGACTAGCGTTGGAGCACGTGGCCGAACTGTTGCTCGCGGATCTGACCGGTACGCCCGGGGAAGGGTGAGGCGTCGATGAGGAGCATCCTGCTCGCCGGCGGGGTCGGCATGCTGGGCACCCTGCTGGGCACCCGCTACGCGATCCGCTTCCTGGTGAAGGCCGGCTACGGCCAGTTCATCCGCGATGACGGGCCGACCAGCCACCACACCAAGCGCGGCACCCCGACCATGGGCGGGATCGTGCTCATCCTGAGCGTCCTGCTGGCTTACGCCGTCGCGCATCTCGCCACCGGCACCCCGCCCAGCGCAACCAGCCTGCTGGCGCTCGGCCTGTTCGCCGGCCTCGGGCTGGTGGGCTTCATCGACGACTGGATCAAGATCAGCAAGGCCCGATCCCTCGGCCTGCACGCATCGGTCAAGTTCGGCCTGCAGACTGCCGTCGCGGTCACTTTTGGCATCCTGGCCTTCCAGTTCCCGGACGCCCGCGGGCTCACCCCGGCAAGCACCTACATCTCCTTCCTGCGCGACCTGCCCTGGTTCGCCCTGCCGATGTGGGCAGCGGTGATCTGGATCGTCTTCCTGGTCGCGGCCTGGTCGAACGCCGCCAACCTCACCGATGGGCTGGATGGCCTGGCCACCGGCGCCGCGGCGATGGTCTTCGCGGCGTACACCATCGTGAACATCTGGCAGTACAACCAGTCGTGCGCCCTGGCCAGTTCCGGGCCGCAGTGCTACGAGGTGCGCAACCCCTACGACCTGGCGGTGGTCTCGATCGCGCTCGCCGGTGCCTGCTTCGGGTTCCTGTGGTGGAACGCTTCGCCGGCCAAGATCTTCATGGGCGACACCGGCTCGCTGGCGATCGGCGGCGCGCTGGCCAGCCTCTCGATCCTCACCCGCACCGAGTTGCTGATGGCGATCGTCGCCGGCCTGTTCGTGATCATCACCGCATCGGTGGTGCTGCAGATCGGCTGGTTCAAGATCTCCGGCGGCAAACGCCTGTTCAAGATGGCTCCGCTGCAGCACCACTTCGAGTTGCTTGGCTGGAAGGAAGTCACGATCACCATCCGGTTCTGGATCATCTGCGGACTGTTCGTCGCGGTCGGGCTCGGCCTCTTCTACGGCGAGTGGGTGGTGGGGTGAAGCCCTGGCTGGCCGACGCCGACCGGTTGTCGCCGTGGTCGCAGGCCAAGGTCGTCGTGGCCGGACTCGGCACGTCCGGCTTCGCCGCTGCGGACGGGCTGCTCGACCTCGGCGCCCAGGTGCTGGTGCTGGACGACTCCGACTCGGCCGACAACGCCGAGAAGGCCAAGGTCCTCGAACTGCTGGACGCGGAGGTGCGCCTCGGCCCGGGCGCTACCGCCGTCCTCCCGGACGACACCGACCTGGTGGTCACTTCACCCGGCTGGCGTCCGTCCGCGCCGCTGCTGGCACAGGCTGCGCTGCGCGGCGTCCCGATCTGGGGTGAGGTGGAACTCGCTTGGCGGATGAGCATGCCCGACCGGCAGGTGCCGTGGCTGGCGGTGACGGGAACCAACGGCAAGACCACCACCGTCGGCATGCTGGAGTCTATGCTGACGGCAGCAGGGCTGCGGACGTCCGCGGTCGGCAATGTTGGGCGTCCGATCGTTGAAGCCGTGCTGGATGAGGTCAGTTACGACGTGCTGGCGGTTGAACTCTCCAGCTTCCAGTTGCATTGGACGAACAGCCTCTCGCTGCACTCGGCGGCAGTGCTCAACCTCGCGCCCGACCACCTGGAGTGGTACGCCGATCGCGCCGGCTGGCCGGACGGCGTGACCGACCCGATGGCGGCCTACGTCGCCGACAAGGCCCGGATCTACGAACGCGTGCAGCAGTCCTGCGTCTACAACGTCGCTGATGACGCCACCATGCACCTGGTCGAGGCGGCCGAGGTGGTCGAGGGCGCCCGGGCGATCGGCTTCACCCTCGGCATCCCGGGGCCGTCCATGCTCGGGGTGGTGGACGATGTACTGGTCGACCGGGCCTTCATCGCCCAACGCAGGGACTCGGCCGTCGAGATCGCCAAGCTGAGCGACGTGGCGCCGTACGCCCCGCACAATGTGGAGAACGCGCTGGCCGCAGCCGCGCTGGCCCGATCCTTCGGGGTGCCGCCGACGGCCGTGGCGCAGGGCCTGCAGCGGCTGCGGCTCGGCGACCACCGCATCCAGACTGTCGCCGAGATCGGCGGCGTCCGCTACATCGACGACTCGAAGGCCACCAATCCGCACGCGGCCGCGGCATCGCTGGGCGCATTCGAGCATGTGGTCTGGGTGGCCGGCGGCCAGGCGAAGGGCACCACCTTCGACGACCTGGTCACCGCGGTTGCGCCCAGACTTCGCGCAGCGGTGGTTTTCGGGGTGGATCGTGACGTGATCGCCGCCGCGCTCGCCCGACACGCGCCCGAGGTGCGGGTGTTCGTGATCGAGGACCGCGATCATGGAGCGATGCAACAGGCGGTGGAGTGGGCGGCGACCCAGGCGGTGCCTGGCGACGTGGTGCTGCTCGCCCCAGGCTGCGCCAGCAAGGACATGTTCAGCGACTACGCAGCCCGCGGGGACGCCTTCGCGGCCGCGGTCTCGACCCTGACCGGATAGGAGGCGCGAACTGTGGCGGTCCTGACTTCCCCTTCAACGGATCCTCACCTATCGACCAATCGTCGCGGCCACCAGGCGGCCCCGGCCGACGGTCGTCGGCGCAGTCTCGTCGTCGAGTGGCTCGCGCATCCGCAGGCGAGCTTCTTCCTGGTGTTGGTGCCCGCGGTGCTGCTGCTGGCGCTCGGCATGATCATGGTGCTCTCGGCGTCGAGCGTCTACGCCTTCGTCCGCTGGGGCGACGCGTACTACTTCGTGAAACGGCAGGCCATCTTCCTGGTGGTCGGTGGCGTGGCCGCGTTCGTGCTGGCGGCGCGCTCCACTAAGCAGCTGAAGGTTCTCGGCTGGATTCTGTTGATCGCCGCGGTCGGGCTGCAGATCCTCACTTACACCCCGCTCGGCTACTCGAACAACGGCAACACCAACTGGGTGCAGTTCGGCACCTCGCTGTTCCGCATTCAGCCTTCGGAGTTCGCCAAGCTGGCCATCGTGCTGTGGGGGGCGGACATCTTCGCGCGCAAGCGAAAGCAACTCGGCGACCCGCGGCACCTGTTGATCCCGTTCCTGCCGGCCTCGTTGATCCTGATCGGCCTGGTCGTGCTGCAGTCCGACCTGGGCACAGGCATGATCATGGGCGC